>CAZIGU010000006.1:0-19258 GCA_964538545.1 uncultured Candidatus Peribacteria bacterium | reverse complement strand
AGAAGCTTTTTGAATAGAACCTTCTGTTTTAGCAGAATTTGAAAAAAGAGTTTTAACTATAGTAAAAGAAAATTCTTGAAGTGAAGATATTGTTGTATGAGCTTTAGATAAACAACAATTACAACTTGAATCTATACAAGCATCATATACTAGAGAATTTAGAACAATAGTAAATCATGCAGCAAATGATGGAGATTATGAAACTCCTCAAGCAGCATAATAAGAACAATATTTTTGTAATTTACAATCTAAACAATTAGGTTTTATAGCTTTACACTCATATCTTCAAAATAAGATCAATGTGTGATGAAGCTTTTTTTTGTGAATATTTTTTATTATTTTATCAGCTTCTTTATCTGTTTCTTCAGGTGTTTTTGTAGATACTATTTGTAATCTGTTTAATACTCTATGTACGTGAGTATCAACTCGTAGGTAGGGTTTATTGTATAAAGTTCGCAATACTACTTTTGCTGTTTTTATTCAAACTCAGGGAAGAGATGTTAAAATTTTTAGATTATTTGGTATTTTAGAATCAAAATTATTTAATAAAATATTTCATGTTTCAAATATAAATTTAGCTTTATTTCTAAAAAATCATATTGATGAAATATATTTTTCTATATTTTTTAGTCATATTTTGTTTACATCTTTAGGTTCTTTTAAAAATTTAAAAAAAATTTCATTTACTTTATTTACTTGTTTATCTGTAGTTTGAGCAGACATAATTACGGCTACTAATAGTTGAAAATCTGTTTTGTAGTATAGTTCTATTTTAGCATCTTTATATTTTTCATCTAAAATTTTTATTATATTTTGTATTTTTGTCATTTTTGATTATATTATTTTTAATTTTTGATTATATTATTTTTAATTTTTAATTTGTATTTATGAATATATTTATTGATGCAAGTATATTGAATAATTTTTCAAATCAAGATTTAAAAATATTTTTTTATAATTCATGATGTGAGGGGACAAAGATTTCTATAACTTCAGATTTTGATAAAACTTGACTTGAAAAAATTGAAGTTTCTTGAAAAAATATTTATTTTACAAAAGAAGATTGAGAAAAAATGAATTGATGAAAAATTTTTCCAAAAGATTTACAAAAAAATAAATATCTTTTTGTTTCTGATAAGATAGAATCAAGATGTTCTTGTAGTAGTAGTTTTAGTTTTGAGAAAAAACTTATAGACTCATCTAAACTATGAAAATTAAAAACAGTATTTTGAAAAAAACATCGTCATGATCACGATTAGTGTTTATGTTTTAAATAAAAAAATCCATTTAAAATGGATTTTTTTATTCTTCGTCATCTTCTTCGCTGCTTTCTAGGGCAAGTTTTTCAGTTCATATAAGGCTTTGTCACATAAGACTTTCTAGTTCTCAATAGATTCAAGTTATAGATAAAGTAGCTCTTTCTAAGTCTTTTTCTCTTTTTTTCCAATTTTTTTCCATAGCTCTTCTTTCTACATCAATTCATGATTTTAAATTAGCAAAAACATCTATCATCATACTTATTTTACTACCAAACTCTTGACTTGTTAAGTATTTATATAGCATTTCCATTTTTATGTCTTTTCATTCTAATGATTTTTCTAATTTACTCATAGATATTATTTTATCTCTAAGTAAGGAAGAGACTTGTATGGCAAATTCAAAACTACAAACCATAACATCATCAATTATTCAAAAATTTTTTATATCTTTAGGTAGAGTTGAAGTGACTAAAATTGCTATATTTCAATTTACTTTTATTTTATCTTCTTTTAGCTTCATTATCCAAGAATTTTCAAAAGATTTAGTATTTTTTGATTCCCAGACTATAACTCATATATTTTGTCAAAAATTGTTTCTTACTATTTGTATCAGATCAGCTCATTTTACTCAAGTAGGAACATCTTCAATTTTGTCAAACGGAAAAGCTAGAGTTAGAGCTTGTTTTAATTCTTCTTCTCATATATCTCATTGTATTTGTTGAGATCATTGTTCTGCTTTTCTTTTAGCATCGTCTAGAGATTTTTTAAGTTGTTCTTGTTGTTTTTGGTATTCTAGTTCTTTTTTTCTAAACTCTTCTTGAACTTTATACATTTTTTCATCTAATTCTTTTTGAGAATTTTGTTTTAACTCTAGTTCAAGTTTTTCTTTTATTATTTTTTCTTGTTCTAATATCTTTTTTTGCATTTCTAGTTCAAAATTTTTCTCTTTTTCTTCTAAATCTCTTTGTTTTTTTAAAAAATCTAGCTCTCTTTTTTTGGATTCTTGCATTTCTAGTTCAGATTTTTTAAGTCTTTCTTGCATATCTTGCATTTCCAATTGTATTTTTTTTCTTTCTTCTTCTGCTTTTTTTTCTGCAAATTCTTGAGCTTTTTTTCTCATTTCATTGGTTTTTTCTTCTAATTCCTTTTCAAAAATCTTTTTTTGTTTTTCTTGTTCTAATTTTAGTTTATTTTCTTGTTCTTTTAGTATTTTACTATATTTTTCATCAGCTATTTTATCTAAATCAATTTTATTATTACAATGAGGACAAGTTATTTTTTGTGACATATTTTTTATTATTTTTAAACTATAATATAAGTATATTTATATTGAAAATAAATCAAATTTTTTTAAAACATATATAATTATTTACAACCCACCTCTAACTCCTCCTTTAAATAATTGACGAGAACTAAGTAAGATTTTATACTCCCTTCCATAATTTTAGGGAAGTGGTTTGTGATGGGTTATCACTAACATATTTAGGGAAGGTGGTAAAATGTTTTTTTTAAAACATATATAATATTAAAGTCAATATATATTGTTTTTATTTATATATAAATTATGATATAATTTATTAAATTTATACATAATTATTTTGTTATGAAAGAGATAAAAATAGATTTATTATGAAATGTTTATAAGATAAAAAATCAATTTGAATTAGCTGAAATATTTCATCTAACTTATTGAAAAGATATAATGAGTCATGAATTACATTGGAATATACTTATGCAGTTAGATTGTTATTTGCTTGATTTAATCAATAGTTATGATTGATTGCTTGCTTGTTTAAAATACTTAGATAAAGATAATTACTTACTATTTTTACTTAAAATCTGAGATAAGTTAGTCTATTTATTAAAAGACACGACACATCTTACAGAAGTATTATCAAAAATACCTTGAAATTCAAATAAAATATTACTTTTAAAAAAACTTAGGTTTAAATGACTATCTTCTATCATAAAAGACGCAAGAGATTTATGAAATATTTTGGAGTTTTTATATACAAATGCTCAAAAACAATTTTTAGATATTTTATGAAAAGATTTTATAAAATTACTTTTTTCTAAAACTAATCAAATAATTATAATACTTAATTATTTAACAGATGAAAATAAAGAATATATTATGTCTATGATTTGAATAGATTGAACTAAGAAAAAAGTAAAAACATACAAAGATTTGCTTATTATTTTTAGACGATTTACAGATAATTTAGCTTTAGAATATTTAAAACTTTATGATAAAAAAGAACTTTTAATTTTTTTTTCTTCTCAAGATGAATTTAATTACTTTTTACTTAAATTATCTCAAAATAGAGCTAATTTATTTTTAGATTTTATAAATTGAAAATATGAATAATTTAAATGAAACTATACAAAAAACACATAAAAATCTTATGTGAATAATTTCAAAAGAATTTTTGAAATCTAGATTAAAAGAAGCTAAACAAAAAGATTTAATATCTTTTGAAGAAAAAATATGAAATCTTTCAAAAATTAAATGACCTAAATATCCTATTATAGATCGACATTTGCATATAGTTGATTTTGTTTGAAATACTCCATGACTTAGAGATCTTATTTATTACATGGATAAATCAAATATTACAAAAGCAGTTATATTTGGAACATCTCTAAAAAAAATATGGTTAGAAAATGAAAGACAAAGACCTGATTATTACTTAGATGATGATAATCCTTGTTATTATGATAGTTTTACAGATACTATAGTTGCAAGGGAATATATGAATTTATCAAAAAAAGATAAAGAAAGGTTTTTACCACTAATATGTTGATTTAATCCTATGGATTTAGATGCAGTTGAATATATAGAAAAAGTATTTAAGTATTACCCTTGAGTTTTTTGTTGAATATGAGAAATACTTTATAGACACGATGACTTAACTCATATGACTCATGGAGAACCACCAAGAATGAATACAAAAGCTACAGAAAAAATACTTGAGTTTGCTTCTAAATATGACTTACCTGTTATGTTACATAACAATATAACATCAGTTTGAGTTAGTGAATATCCAAAATATCTTCATGAATTTGAAGTTGTGGTTAGAGATTTTCCAAGAGTAAAAATTATTTTAGCTCATTGTTGAGCTTCTAGAAGATTAAAAGTTCCTTATTATTCTAAAATAATTGATAGATTATTATGAGAGTATAAAAATTTATATGTAGATTATTCATGGGTTGTATTTGAAGATATTATAGCTATAGATGATGAAGCAATGAAAGACTGGGTAGAGCTTAGTGAAAAATATTATGATAGAATTATGATATGATCTGATATATTGTGAGATAGTTTTCATAAAATTTGAATAATAAATTCAAAATATAATAATTTTTTAGACTTATTATCACAAAATGCAAGAGAACATATATGTTACAAAAACGTTTTAAATATATATAAAAAAAGAGAAAAACTTGAAGATATTTCTTTACGATTCCCAAAACTTTTAGATTTGACAAAATAATATTTTATATATAATCAAATCTTATTTTAAAAAATATTATAAAAAACAATGAAAAATATATTATCACGAGCTTTTTTATGAGCTTCAATCACTTTATCACAACCTGTTTTTTGAAATGTTCAAGAAGATACTAAAACTAAAGTAGAAGATTTGATAGAAAATAAAGATATTTTTAATGAATTAAATAATTTAGTTTTGAAGTTAGATATACCATGAGAAGATAAAAAAAATCTTATAATTTTATTGAAAGATCAAAAAATAAAAGAAGAATTTTATAATATACTTAAAAAAGAATATGAATTTTCTACTTTGTCTATTATAAATGCATTTATACTTTGATTTTTATATTTTTTAGCTTATTATTCAACTATAAAAAGAGTTAGAGATAATTATATGCCAATAGATCCAAAAAGTTTTTTGATTTTCTGATCTACATCTTGAGGAATGGCTATTATAAACTGATATGTACCTTGAAGTTTGCTTTATATTGAATCATTTTTACTTGCTTTTACAGCTGTGTTTTATTTTTACAAAAATAAATATGAAAATAATGTATATAATTATAATGAAAAAAAACAAATAGAATTATCTATTTTAAGAGAGATTTCAGCTATTATGCCATTTCCAGTCGTTAAATATAGTGATAATTGAGAGCCTATTATTTGGAATCAAGAAATGGAAAAAGAAACTTGATATACTTTTAAAGAAGTTCATAATTATTATGTAAAAAAATGAAATGTAATGTCTCTACTTTATTTTTGAGAAGAATATAATAAAGTTATAACTTATTTATACAGTTTAAAAAATAATTTAGCTTGATATCAAGATGTTGCTTTTACTCTTACTACTAAATTTTGAAAAAAAAAGACTTTTTTATGGAGTACTAAGATTTTATCTTCTTGATGAAGTTTTAGAGTAGCTAAAGTACTTACAGATGAGTATGAATTAAAAAAAGAATTGCAAAAAACAAATGAATTACTTAGAGTAGATTCTTTAACTTGACTTTTAAATACTAGAGCACTTAAAGATGATTTACATAAATTGTTTTCTTTTAAACCAAAAGAAAATGAAGAAAAAGTATTTGTAATAATTGATATAGATAACTTTAAAACTATAAACGATGTTTATTGACACGATTTTTGAGATAATATTTTGAAATCATTTTCTAGTTTTTTAAAATCTAAATTTAGAGCAGAAGATAAAATATACAGATATTGATGAGATGAGTTTATAATTGTTATGGATTCTTTTGACTTCGAAGCTTTAATTGAGAAATTTGATTCCATCAGGTCTTCTTTTTATAAAAAAACTTTTAATTATATAAAAAATTGAGATTGAGTAAAATCTATAAATTCAAAAATAAACATTTCTACTAGTTGGTGAATAAAAAAAATAGATTTAGATAAATTGTATGATCAAAATGAAACTTTTTGAGAAACAGAAGATAAAATAAAAAAAATTAAAGAAGAAGCAGATAGTCATATGTATAGTGTTAAATATTATCATCTTATAATAGATATACTTAGAGAATCTTGAAGAATATCAAATACTTTAGATGAGTGAAAAAATGGTATATGAATTGATCTATATAATGAAAAATGAGAATTTATATGAGTAAAAGTGATAAATAATTTTTGAGAATTTATCATAACCTCTGAAGAACTTGAAATAATTTACAAAAGAAAAAAAGAACTTATAAAAACTAAATCCTGAGATTTAAGAAATTAAAAAAGCTTTTGTTAAAAACAAAAGCTTTTTGCATTTTTTAATGCCATGGATTTATAGTATGCAATACCTCTCTAATATGTGTTTTTATAGAATCTAGATAAAAATCACTAAAACTTCTTCCAGTAATTTTATTTAACTCATTAAGTATTTTGTAAGCAATTTCATCAATATTTTTTTCATCTGAAAAATTTTCTTTTACAATATTTTCAAATAACTCCTTATTTGATGATATTACAGAAGCAATATCTGACGTTTCAATATTGAAAATTATATTTACTACATTTCCTTGAGTTTTATCTCCTTGTTTATCTTGAGGTGGTTTGTTTGTTTGATTTGGAATTTTTTTATCTTTACTAGATTGAGAAGGTAAAATAGGTAATTTTTTATGAATTTGATATTCTCTTTCAATTAGCATTAAAATATTTTGAATATGTTTTAAATCAAGAGTCATATCTAGCTCTTTTTCCACCATATTTATCAATTCTCTTGCCAATTCTTCTTTACTTCCAGCTCCATTTGTTATTAGGTTTATGTTTTCTTTAACAAAAGATTTTGCAATTTTTATCATTTTTCTTTCTTTAGCAGAATGAAAATCTGTAAAGATCTTGAATAGTTTTCTAACATATTTCCAAAGTTTTCTCTATAAGCTTGTTCTCCTATCAAATCAATGTCTTTTTGAGTTAATCCCCAGATTCTGAGTTTGAATTCAGTTTCATATATGAGATTTGCAAAATTTTCACTGAAATTTTCTCTTTCTTTTAAAAGAGTTTTCAAATAAAAAATAGTTAATTGTAAATTATTTATTTTTTTATATTTTTTCAATTTGATTTATATTTTCTACTTCAAATTTTTTTATATTTTTTCTTTATTTGATTTGATAAATTTTATAAAAATTATATTTTTATAAGTATATATAAAATATATATCATTGCAAAAAAATAACATGCAAAAGTTCATGAACATATAGTACAATGAGATATATAAAAAATTACTAAAAAGTAATTAAAAATAAAGGTAATTAAAAATAAATAATTTTGATTTTTATATAAAATATATATAATACTCCTACTTTTTATTTTTATAATTATAATAATATGTCTGTAAATATATTAACAAAAGATAATTTTACATCTGAAACTTCTTCAGGAGTTTATTTAGTAGATTTTTGGGCTGAATGGTGTGGTCCTTGTCAAATGATGCTTCCAATACTTAAAGATTTTGCTGAAAAAGCTCCTGCTTGAGTAAAAGTATGAAAAGTAAATGTAGACAATGAACCAGAATTAGCTTGACAATTTGGTATTAGAAGTATTCCTACTTTAATGATTTTTAAAGATGGTAAATTAGTTGATACTATGGTATGAGTTCAACAAGTTGATGCTTTAATGGCTAAAACTTCATCATATCTATAATATATTTTATAAAATAAAGCATAAGATTTTGTCTTATGCTTTATTTTTGCAATTTTTAAAAACTTTATATAATAGGAAAAATATTTTTTAAGAAAAGCAAATGAATATAGAGAATATAAGAAATTTTTGTATAATAGCACATATAGATCATGGTAAATCTACTTTAGCAGATAGATTGCTTGAGATAACTTGAACTATTGATAAAAGAGATATCAAATCTCAAACACTTGATACTATGGAGTTAGAACAAGAAAGATGAATAACAATCAAACTTACTCCTGTTAGAATGAAATGGAAATGATATGAATTTAATATGATAGACACTCCATGACATGTTGATTTTCAATACGAAGTTTCTCGTAGTTTAGCATCTGTAGAATGAGCTTTATTAATAGTAGATGCTACTCAATGAATAGAAGCTCAAACTCTTTCAAATGTTTACTTAGCTATAGAGAATGACTTAGATATAATACCTGTTATAAACAAAATAGATCTTCCAGCTCGAGATGTAGAAAAAGTATCAAATGAAATAGTAAATTTACTTTGATGTTCAAAAGATGAGATTATTCCTGTTTCAGCTAAAACTTGAATAAATGTAGAAACAATTTTAGATGAGATAATAACACGTATTAGACAACCAAAAGTTTTTCAAAACACAAATCCTGCAAATGATGAATTAAAAGCTTTAGTTTTTGATAGTCAATACGATACTTATAGATGAGTTGTTAGTTATGTAAAGGTTTTTTCTTGAGAGATAAATGTTTGAGATACTCTTCATTTTTTAAATACTTGAAAAAAAATAGAAGCACTTGATGTATGACATTTTTCTCCTAAATATATATCTTCAAAAAAAATATCTCTATGATCTATTTGATATATAGTAACTTGATTAAAATCTATTCGTGATGCTCAAGTATGAGATACTGTTTGGAGAGAAAAAAAAGTATCTTGACCAAAAATGAAACCAGAAGAAGCTAAATCTATAGAATGATTTAAAAAAGTAACACCATTTATATATGCTTGAGTTTTTCCTATAGATACTTCAGAATATCCTCAATTTAAAGATGCTTTTGAAAAACTTATGTTAAATGATTCTGCTTTAGTTATAGAACCAGAGTCTTCATGAGCTTTATGACATTGATATAGGTGTTGATTTTTGTGATTACTTCATCTTGATATAGTTAGAGAAAGATTACTTAGAGAGTTTAATATGGAAGTTATTATGACTTCACCTCAAGTGACCTACAAAATACTTATTCCTTGAGATAAACATAGTGAGTATTTTAGATTTAATCCTGAAATAATAAATACTAATTGAAAGACTTTTACACAAGTTTCTATTTCAAATCCAGAAGACCTACCTCCAAGAGAATTATATGAAACTATATATGAACCTATAGCTAAATGTGAGCTTATAACTCCAACTAATTATATAGGTCCAATTATGCAGTTAGCTCAAGAAAGAAGATGAGTTTTGAAAAATCAAAATTATATAGATTCTTCAAGAGTTATGTTGACTTATGAATTACCTATGAATGAACTTATTTGAGATTTTTATGATGAATTAAAAAGTCTTTCTAGCTGATATGCTAGTTTAAATTATGAGTTTATAAAATATAAAGAAGATGATTTAGTAAAACTTGATGTTTTAATAGCTTGAGAAAAAGTTGAAGCTTTAAGTATTATATGTCATAGAAGTCAAGCTCGATATTTATGATGAAAGATAACAAAAAAATTAAAAGAAGTAGTTCCAAGAGCACTTTTTGCAATAGCTTTGCAACGAGCTGTTTGATGAAGAGTAGTAGCTAGAGAAGATATATCTGCTATGAGAAAAGATGTAACAGCTAAACTTTATGGTTGAGATATAACAAGAAAAAGAAAACTTTTAGAAAAACAAAAAGAATGAAAGAAAAAAATGAAGCAATTTTGAAAAGTTTCTCTACCTTCAGAAGCTTTTGTTAATTTACTTAAAAAATAATATTTTTCCTTATGTATTCAAAAACTAGAGAAGAAACTGCTACTTTGTTAAATATTTCAACTAGAAGTGTTGACAGATATATAAGATCTTGAAAACTTAGGTCAAAAAAAATATGAAAAATAGTTTATATAAATGATTCAGATATAGATAATTTTTTATGAAATAATAAACAAGAAGTTATTTTATTAAAAAATAAAGAACAAATATTGTCTGATAGTCAAGAAGTAGTTTCTAAAGATATTATTTCTTCTCCAGATAAAGATTTTTTAAAAGTTTATAATGATTTTAAAGAAGAATTAAATATAAAGAATGAAGAAATAAGAAATATGTCAATGCAAATATGAAAACTTCAAGAAATTATTTCAAACTCTATACCTATAATTGAATATAAGAAAGAACAATTTCTTATACAAGAATCAAAAACAGTTCTTGATTCACAAATATCAAATCTAAAAAAAGACTTAGAAGTAAAAGATATAATTATAAAATCAGAAAAAAGAAATAACTATATACTTCTTTGAGTTATTTTGATTTTATTTATTTTACTCTTTGTTTTGTGGTTTGTCAGAATATAAAAAAGAGATATTTTCTCTTTTTAAGCTCTCATAGTTCAGTGGAAGAATAAACCCCTCCTAAGGGTTAGACACAAGTTCGATCCTTGTTGAGAGTACCATAAAAAAACAAAAAACTTGAAAAAAAAATATAAATTATATAATAAAAAGCAATTCTATTAAATAATAGAAGTTTTATTATATAATTTTTTTTTATGGAATGAAACAAAAATAATACAGGATTATACATTATTATAATTATATTGTCTTTTTTGGTTGCTTGACTATCTTTTTTAGTTTGATTAAATTATGATAAAATATTTACTAATAACTGATTAGTAAATAATACAAATAATTCTTCTACAAATGATAATAAAGAAGTAAATAAATGACCTATAGATCAACCTTCTGAAGTTATAGTTTTGAGTGATAAAAGATGTACAGATTGTAATACTACTCAAGTTTTAGAACAATTAAAACAAGTTCCTTTTTTAAGTTGATCTACTTTTAAAGAAGTTGATTATATGGCAGAGGAGTGAAAAAAAATATATGAAGAAAATAAATTAACTTTCTTGCCAGCATTTTTATTTGCTAGTAATAATTATTCTGATTCAAATTTTGTACAATTTTTACAACAAACTGATGCTTGAAAATATTCTTTAAATATATGATCTGAATTTGATCCAAATTGAGAAATATGTGATAATGGTACAGATGATAACTGAGATTCTAAAACTGATTGTGAAGACACTAAATGTAGTAAAGATTTTAAATGTTCTCCAAAAGTAGATAGACCAGTTGCTGATTTATATATAATGAGTTATTGTCCTTATTGATTGCAGGCTCAAAAATGATATTTAGAAGTTATTTCAAAACTATCTAAAGTAGCTGATATAAATGTAAAATGGGTTCCTTATATAATGCATGCTCAAAAAGAGGCAGATGAAAATATAGTTCAGTATTGTATACAAAAAGAACAAAAAGATAAATACTTACCTTACCTACAATGTTTCTTAAAAGAAGATAATAAAAATGAAGTTTGTAGAAAAGAAGCAAAAATAGATGAAAATAAATTATCATCTTGTATAAAAAATACTAAAGAAGAATTTAAAGTAGATGAAAAAATGGCAGATAAATCTAAGCAATATCCTGATTTTGATATAGATAGAGAACAAGCTACTACAGCATGAGTTCAATGAAGTCCTAGTTTTGTAGTTAATTGAGTTTTGGTAGAAAAAGTTTGAAGAGATGCAAGAAGCTATGCTGATGCAATATGTTCTACATTTAAAGTTAAACCAAAAGAATGTGAACAAGAATTTCAAAATATAACATTTGATCCTATGTTTTGATTTACATCTAATTGAGCTACAGCAGATTCTTGATGTGGTAAATAAAAAATATTTTTTTATTTGACTTTATTTACTTTTTGATTATAATAGTATAACTGTTAACAAAAAAGGAGATTTTAAAATGAGAGATGGTACTTTTAAAGCTACTAAAGAAGATATTTTACGATATACTTCTGAAGAAGAATTAAAAAAACTCGATGAGTCTAAAGGAATTATTTTTTTAGATTCATCAGAGTATAGCTCTGTGTACAATATCTATACTTTATTCTTAGAAGAAATTGAAAAATTAAATATAAAATTGGCTCATGATGAGTCAAATCCTGTATTTGATAGAATATCTATTATTTTTAACACTTATGTTAGAGATAATATGATAAGAAAAAATCAGACTTTTCATAACAATGGTAGAATACTAAATAATATGCACTATTTAGTGTATATTCACGAGTTTTTACCTAAATATTTAAATTCTTTGTTTAGAGATTTTTTTGTAGATCCTACAAATGAATTATTGTATTCAAATATTGATGAAGGAGGTATTGATTATATAATTCATGCAGAAAATGAAAAAACTAGATTTTTAGAGAAGGAAGATTTTTCTTACTATTTAGAAAACTTGAATTATCCTACTCATTCAGGTAGATTTATGCTAAATGCTAGAAAAATAGCCTTAGTATATAATTATTTTATTTTTAAAAATTCTATTCATACTGATTTATGGTAGAAGAGTTAAGATAATATCTGGACTGATATATATTAATAGCTTCATTTTTATGAAGCTTTTTTTTGTTTTTTTAAATAAAACAATATAATACAAAAAAATATTTTTTAATAATAATAGATGAATAATAATTTTTTAAATTATATAAAAAATGAATTTTTTTTAGAAGATGAAGAATCTTTTAAAAATTTTTTACAAACATATTCTATTCCTTTAAAAAAAAGTATAAGAGTAAACACAAATCTAGTTTCTATAAAAGATTTTCTAGAAAAGACAAAAGATATATTAACTTTACAAAAAACTGATTTTTGAGAAAATATGTTTTTTGTAGAATCTTATAATAAAAATAAATCTATATGAAATAGTTTTTTTCATATAAACTGATTTTTTTATATTCAAGAGCTTGCAGCAAGTAGTAGTGTTTATTATTTATCTTGAGATAAAAAAGATTTTTGAGAATATATTATAGTTGATATGGCTTCTTCTCCTTGATGAAAAACTACTCAACTGCGAGAGTATTTCCCAAATTCTATAATTATTTCAAATGAAATAGATAAACAAAGACTTCCTCAACTTTTTACAAATATTGAGAAATCTAAAAATGATAATATTGTTATAACAAATTATGATGCTAGATTTTTTAGGAATTATAAAGAATTTTTTGATAAAATTATATTAGATGCTCCTTGTAGTTGAGAATGAACTTGTTATAAATCATTAGATGCAATTAAGTTTTGGAATATTAAAAATATCAAAAATATAGCTAAATTGCAATTACAATTACTTATATCTGCATGAAATCGATTAAAAATATGATGAGAAATGATTTTTTCAACTTGTACATTAAACAAAATAGAAAATGAATGAGTTTTAAAAGATTTTTTAGATTTATATAAAGATAGTTTTGATATTGTTTTACTTGAAGATAATTTTTGAAACAAAAAAGAAACTATTAGATTATGGCCTCATATAAACAATACTTGATGATTTTTTGTTGTAAAATTGAGAAAAAAATCATCAATTTTACTGAAAAAAGAAGAAAAAACTATCAAAATGCCTTCTATAAGATTTGATAGACTGACTCCAAAAGAGGAAAAAAATATCATATCTTATTTACAAGAAAAAGTTTGAGTTATTTTTGAAGAAGAGTATTTTTTTTATAAAGTTTGAAATTATATTTATGCTTCCAAAAAAAACTTTTCTGTTTTAACTGAAAACAATATTTATATTATAAAATGATGAGTAAATATTTGAGAGCTTGAATCTTGAGTTTTTAAAATAAGTAGTTATGTGTCTATTTTTAAAACTAAAAATATTTTAGATTTAGATTATGAAAATATGTTAAAATATATTTGATGAGAAAATTTAGAAATATCTATAGAAACAAAATATGATTATATTTTCTTATCTTACAAAAATTTAGTTTTTTCTATTTGAAAAAAATGACAAAATAATATAATAAATATGTTTCCTAAAAAATTTATTACTAATAATATATAAAATATGGATAATAAAGAAAAAATAGATTTATATTTACCAAAAATTTCTCTATTAAACAAAGAGTTATCAAAAAAAATAATATGACAAAAAACACTTATAAGAGATATACTTATATGTCTTTTTGCTAGATGACATATACTTATAGAGTGAGCTCCATGACTTGCAAAAACTCTTACAGTAGATAGTTTATCAAAAACTATTTCTTTAGATTTTAAAAGAATTCAATTCACTCCAGATTTGCTTCCTAGTGATTTACTTTGAAACAAGATATATGATCCAAATACTAGAGATTTTTGAATCAAGTTTTGACCAGTTTTTACAAATATGCTTTTAACTGATGAGATAAATAGAGCTCCATCAAAAGTTCAATCAGCTCTTTTAGAAGCAATGGCAGAAAAACAAGTAAGTATTTGAGATAAAACATATTCTTTAGATTTACCTTTTATGGTTTTAGCTACTCAAAATCCTATAGAACAAGAGTGAACTTTTTCTTTACCAGAAGCGCAGCTTGATAGATTTTTATTGAAAACAATAGTTGATTATCCAAATGAAGATGAAGAGTTTGAAATAATTAAAAATTTTAATTCTATAGAAAAATCTATTTTAGAAGTATTGTTAACAAAAGAAGATATACTTGAAATACAAAAAATAATTTCTCAAAATATAACTTATTCAGATAATATAATTCTTTATATAAGAGATTTAATAACTTATACTAGAAAAAAAGATACAAAAATTGCAAAATATATTTCTTATTGAGTTTCACCAAGAGCTAGTATAGCACTTTTAAAAGCAAGTTCAGTTTTGGCTTTTATGTCTTGAAGAGATTATATATTACCAGAAGATGTTAAAGAAATGATTTATCCTGTTTTAAGACATAGAATTATACTAAATTATGAATCTATAGCAGAATGAATAAATAAAGATGATATAATAAAACATATATTAGAAAATGTTGAAATAAAATAAGTCAAAAAATTTGACTTATTTTATTCGATTTGCTGGTATTTTTTTTAAAACAGTGTCTAAACATATGATTATACTATTTTAAATTATAAATCATCTTTAAAAAAAGAAGATCAAGAAAAAGTTAGAAATCGAGTTTTAGATTTTGTAAACTATGATGAGAAATAAATATTGTTTATAAATAAAATTATACCAAATTTTAAAAGCCAATACATATTGTATTGGCTTTTTTACAAATTAAATTTCAATTTATCTAAAGGTATATCTTTTCAAGCAATATTTACAACCACTTCAAATCAATTATCATCATTTCATTCAAAAAAGAAATCATTATTTATATCATTTTCTCTAAGTATAGCTTCAGTTTTTGATTGTATTTTTCTTGTAACACCAAGTTTATCAAGTACATCTATTACTCTAGCTACTCACTCTGGATTTGAGAAATCAGTCATTCTAACTATTTGGTTAAGTCTTTTTCAGCTAGCAACAAATCCATAATCTCACATATATTCTAGATTTACTTCTCTAGGATCATCTTCTTCTTTTAAGTCAATTATTTTCAAATCAGATTGATTTAAAAACTTTATTTCATCATTATATGATAAAGAAGTAGTATAATTATCTATTAAAAAATCTTTTAATTCTTTTATTCATTCTCAAGTAGCAGATGATATGATAAAAACTTTATCTTTTTTATATTTTGATAAAAACTCTTTTTTAATGAATTCTTTCATTTCATCATCAAGTAAATCTCATTTTGAAAAAACTACTATTTCTTCTTTATCTTTCAATAATTCACTAAAAGCTCATAATTCATACCTAATATTTTCATAATCTTGCATTACATTATCAAGTCTATATAAATCAACTAAATGTAATAAAACTTTTGTTCTTTCTATATGACGAAGAAACTCTATTCATAGTCATTTTCACTGTGATGCTCAAGGTATAAGTCAAGGAACATCTTCTATAACAAGAGTTTTTCCTTTATGTTCCAAAACTCATAGATTAGGAGTTATAGTAGTAAAAGGGTAATCTCATATCTTAGGTTTTACATTTGTTATAGTTCATACTAAACTAGATTTTCAAGCAGAGGGAATTCAAATTATTCATATATCGGCAACTAATTTTAACTCTAAAGAGATATTTTTTGATTCTCATATATCTCATAACTCTGCAAATCAAGGAGCTTGTCTAGTACTTGATACAAAATGCGCATTTCCATATCATCATCTTCATCAAGAAGCTAATAGGTATTTTAAATTATTTTCACTTAAATCAACTACTGTTTCTCAAGTGTCACTATCTTTAACTATAGTTCAAACAGGAACAAAAATAATTAAATCTTCTCAAGTAGCTCATTTCATAAGATTTGTTCATCATTTTTGTCAATCTTGAGCTTTTAATACTTTTTTATTTCTAAATTCAGAAAGAGTGTTTAGATTTGAAGTAGTTTGAATATATACATTTCAACCATTTCAACCATTTCATCACCGAGGTCATCATTTTGGGATATATTTTTCTCTTCTCCAAGTCACAACTCAATCTCATCATTTTCAAGCAGTTACACTTATTTTAACTTCATCTATAAACATTTATATATAATTAAAAAAATAAAAATTATTATATAAATATAATCATCTAGCCATTTTTAGAACTTTTTTATATTATTTTAATAATTATTTATATTATATTTAAAAAAAAAATTTGACAAGTAAAAAAAATATATATAATGTCTAAGCTTTCAAGAGTAAAGAATTATTTTTGAAAAAAATAGTGTATTATGCTGCTATCGTCTAGTGGTTAGGACACCGGGTTTTCATCCCGGCAGCCGGGGTTCGATTCCCCGTAGCAGTACCAATTTATATTTTAATATAAAAGAACTTAAATATTTTTTTGAAAGTTCTTTTTTATATAGCGGAGTAGAGAAGTGGTATCTCGCAAGGCTCATAACCTTGAGGTCGTACGTTCGATTCGTACCTCCGCAACCAAAAAAAATCAAAATATGTCAGTGTAGCTCAGTTGGTTAGAGCGCAGGATTCATATCCCTGAGGTCGGTGGTTCAATTCCACTCACTGATACCAAATTAATTTTTTATTTAATTTGTTTTCATATAGTTTTAAAAGAGTGTTTTTCATTAACACTCTTTTATTTTTTATTTTAATTTAACCCATCCTCAACCCTTCCCTAAAATTAGGGAAGGGAGTATAAAATCTTATTTAGTTCTCCTCCTTTATTTAAAGGGGGGAGTTAGAGGTGGGTTATAAAAATAAAAATAAAACTTATCAATTTTGATAAGTTTTATAAGAAGTTATATTTTAGAAATAATATAATCTTTCCATTTTTTATAATCTTTTTTGTATCTTTTTCTATATCAATAATCCAAATATGAAAAAATTTATCAACTGTAAATAATATTCTCCATCTTCAATTTTTTTTTCTAAAAATTTCATCTCAAATATTTTTTATATTATTTGCATTTAGTTATTTTTCACTTATTTCATCTAATCAATATATTATGTTTTTTAAATCTAAATCATTCTCTATTTTTAAATTATCCAAAGTTTTTTAGTTTTTTTATTTTAAGACAAAAGAAAAGTCCAATTTAAAAATTGGACTTTTCTTTTAATTTAACATCAAATGTGAAGAGTTTGATAATTCATAAAAATATCATTTTTTATCAATTAGTTCTTTATAATTTCAACTTTCAACTATTGTTCATCATTTTAAAAAATATATTTTGTCTACATTTGTTATTGTTGATAATCTATGAGCTATTATTATAGAAGTTTTTCAATTAGTTAGCTTATCAAGTGCTTTTTGTATAAGATTTTCAGTTTTATTATCAAGTGCAGAAGTAGCTTCGTCCAATAATAATATTTGAGGGTTTTTTAAAAACAGTCTTGCTATAGAAATTCTTTGTTTTTCTCATCAACTAAGTTTTAATCATCTTTCTCATATTATTGTATTAACTCAATCTTTTAGTTTAAAAACAAAATGAGCCTGTGCATTTTCTAAGGCATTTTTTATTTCTTCATTACTAGCATCTTCTTTTGTTAACAATAAATTATCTTTTATACTCATATTAAATAAAGAATTATCTTGAGAAACGACTCAAAAAATATTTCTTATAGATTTTTTATTTATATCTTTAAGTTTTTCATTATCTAAAAAAATATTTCAATTTTTAGTATCCCAAAATCTAAGCAATAAACTAAAAATAGTAGATTTTCAACTTCAAGTATCTCATACTAAAGCAATTTTCTCTCATTTTTTTATTTCAAAAGATAAATTTCTTATATTTAATTCATCTCATAGATAAGAAAAATTTACTTTTTCAAATTTTATACTTCATTCTACTTTTTCTATAATTTTTCATTTTTCAAGATTTTCTTTTGATGTTTTTTCAAGCTCTGTATACATTTTTTCTATTGAAGTTATTTGTTCTTGAATCATTTTCATTTTTCATATCAAAAAACTTAAAGGAAAATATATCCATCATAAATATGAAAAAATAATAAATAATTCAGCTAAACTTAAACTTCAATTACTTATAAAATATATTCAAAAACCTAAAACAAGAAGTCTAGAAACCATTATTATTAAAGAAGTATAATTTGTATTTATAGTCCATAGTTTATTTAGTTTGTCTTGTTTTATGTAAGTATCATCTAAAGTATCTTTTATTTTTAAATTGAAATTATTTTCTAAAGATAGTGTTTTTAATAATCAAAAATTAGTTAATGCATTTCATAAATTACCATATACTATTTCCCAGTCATCATCAACTTTTTTTTGTACAGGGTATAGATTTTTATAAAAAAATAATCAAAATAAAAATAAAACAGGTAGCATTGATAGTGCTACAATAGCCATTCTCCAATCTAAATAAAAAAGTATACAAACAATTATAAATATTCAAAAAAGATTTTTAACTATATCTATATAAAAAAAGTTTATTAAATTGAATTCGCTATTAGTTCATCTATCAAGTATTTTGTATAAACTACCAGGTTTTTTATTTAATAAATCAGAATAAGAAAAAATCAGTATTTCTTTTGAAAAATCTTTCACCCTATAAACAAAAAATTTTAATCATTTTTTATCAACTATATAATAACTATATATATACGTTAAAATAAGAGTTAAAATTATTATTCAAATCCATAAAAAAATTATTTCATATATTTTATTGAAATCAATTCATCAATTTTTATAGAAACTTTCTATATATTTTATCAATTCTCAAAAAAATAATGGCTCTATAACAGCTATAAATGATGTTAAAAATCAAAAAAATAAT
>CAZIGU010000005.1:0-19650 GCA_964538545.1 uncultured Candidatus Peribacteria bacterium | reverse complement strand
TCTTGACAAAATCAAGATACTTGAGCTAAAGTTATACATATATGAAAAAATACAACTTCAAATATAGTTTCTAAGTCTTTATCAAAATGATGATGAATTTCAACTTATAGATGACTTGTAGAGATAAAAGAAAATGCTATAAACAGTATTTCTAAAATAGATTGCGATTGACTAATGATAGATGATAAATCTCACAATAATGCTATACCTACTATTATAGTATATAATGATTCATCAACTATTGCACATGAAGCTACTGCTTGAAAAATAAATGAAAATGATTTATTTTATCTAACTTCTAGATGAATAAATAAACAAGAAGCAACTTCTATGATAGTTAATTGATTTATAAGTCCTATACTAAAAGAATTACCTTTAGAATATGCTAGTGAAATGAATGTTTTAATTTGACTAGAATTTGAATGAGGATTTTAATTTCTAAAAAAATAAAAATGAATAACATAATTTCAAAATCTTGATTTTATAAAGATCTAACTAACACTATAGATATAAAAGATAATTTGGAAGTATTATTATTTTTATGAGACAATTCTTCTCCTATAAATATAAATGTTTGAGAAAACACTTCTTTAAAATTATTTTGATTTTTTACTTCTGAATCACCATCTAATTTGTTTATAAATCAATTAAACAATAATTCTACTGTAAATACAAAAATTATTTTTTGGAATGAAAAATCAGATTTAAAAACAAATTTTAAATCATATATAAATTCATCAAATTCAAAATCAGATGTAAATATAGTTTCTTTCATAAAAGATAAAAAACTTCATATAGATTCTTTAATAGAAATAGAAGAAAATGTAAACTCATGAGTATGATATCTTAATATAGAAAATATTTTTATATGAGATAAATGAAAAATAAAATGAATTCCTTCTCTTCTAGTAAGATCAAATGATATACAAGCATGACACTCGTGTAAAATACATAGATTAGATAATAATAAAATGTTTTATCTAAAATCAAGATGATTAAAAAATGAGGACTGTTCTAATTTAATAGTATCTAGTTATTTTAATAACTTTTTTTGAGAATTAGAAAGCTATAAAATAGATTCTATAAAAAATTATTTAAAAAAAGATGATTTAATATAAAATAAATCATCTTTTTTGTTGAAATAATCTCTTAAAATTTGAAAAAATTGAAAAATATGTTAATATAAAGACAAATTATATTTTAACTTAAAGTTATGAATAATAAATATAATAAAATTCAAAAATTTATATCTTATTTACTTATATTCTCTATATTATTCACTCAAAGTATTTCTATAAATTTTTTATGATTTATAACTCAGATATTTGCTTGAAATGAAAATAGAATTAACTTAGTTTCTATACTTGTAGAAGATAGTAAATATGATGAATTAAAAAATTCTATAGATACATACGCTAAAAATATACAAAACACTCTAGAAAATACTAGAGTTGTTATTGTACCTACACCAAGTAATGCAAATCCATATACTATTGCATCAATAAATGAAAAAATGTTTTTTGAATGATATAAATGGATAGACTGACAAAATCCTTGAGACACTAGACTTATATGAACTGTATTAGTTTGAGATATACCTCTACCTGTTGTTCATAAATTTTGAAGTTATGAAAAAACTATACTACCTTATGTAGATTTTGAAAACAAAGAATATATTTACGACCCTGTTAAACAAGTTTTTGAATATAATAACAATAATTCAGAAGATTTTAAACGAGAAATATGGCATTGATACATAGGTTGAACGTGAGTAAGTGTTAATGATATTAAAAATTATTTTGAAAAAAATAATGATTATTATAAATGAAAATGACTTTTTAAAACTGCAAACTGAATAACAAATCAAGTTTATCAAGATGATTATATAGACTGATATGAACCTCATGTATTTTATTTTGATCAAATAAGAGAAAATGAAGCTATAAAAGAAGTAGAATACAAAGCATATAAACTTTATCTAGAAAATTTAGAAGATATTTCTTATAATAGATTTTATAAATTACTTGCAGATAAACTTCAAAATACCTATTTAACATTTCAATGAAATTTTGTATGAGATATATCTAATTTCTTATTTCAAAATTGAATAGATCCTTCAAAATACAATTTAACTTGAAATAAAGCAGATATTTCATGATTAGTTCCTGATATTCAAACAAGACATATTATTTACAATTCTGTAAAAAGATTTTATCAAATTTTTAATTCTACATTATTTGAAGATTATAGAAAAAATATTTATAATGCTTGAAGATACAATTTTGATGAAGACAAAATAAATGGTGATTTTATACCTTTTATTATAACAAATCTTGATTTATATACTGATTGAATATTAAAAAACGTAAATAACGATTTAGAAGAATATATTGATAATTTAGTTATATGATCTTGAAGTAATAAAAATATCGAAGCAGCTTCTAGAAAGATAGCTATTCCAACATACTATAGTCTTTGATATAATGAAAATAATTCTAGAGATAATTTTACTAATTATTATCATTGATTAAACTGATCTTCAGTAAAAGAAGCTATAGAATGTAGTATATATAGATGATCTACTTACAATTCTTGAAATTTAGTAGAATCAAATAGATGATTCAATATAAATAATGCCTGAAATGATACTGCAAGATGTCAAGATAAGACTACTTGATTTTGGTGAAAAAACTCCCCTATAGATCTAGATATAAACTCTATAAATGAACAAAAATGGAAATTATCTTGAAATGATTTAAAAAAAGCTACAGAAAGTTTATTTGATAATAAATGATCTGTTTCAAATACTCCATGAATAAAAAATCCAGATCCAAGATTATGTTTTGATTTAAATTTTATATTAAGTGATAATATAAATTGTTCAACTGTAAATAATAACTTTAAAAATGATTGGTATTTTGAAAAAGCTTATAAAAACTGGACTATACTTCCATCTCGAGATTGTGAAACACATACTATTTTCCTTGATTGAAAAAATATAAAAACTCAAGATATAGAATGATGTGATATAATATCTGACTCAGAATGAAATATATTATGAGAAGAAAAAAAATCTACTAAATATATACACTATAAGCTAATAGACTCTCACATAATTCATAAATCCCCTACAGCAAAAGAGTTAAAAGATCAAATATCACATATGGCTACTCCAAATCTACAAATAGATAGAGATAGATATATAGATTATATTTCTCGAAATTGATCTTATCAAAAAATAAATTATCCATATTTTTATAGAGTAAAAATAGCTTGAGATAATTTATCTCTTAGCTGAGCTAAAATAAAAGTTAAAAATTATCTTGAAGAAAAAACTAATTATGTAAACAAAATACTTGACGATTGAAAACCTGTAAATTTTGTTTTAACACATGATAATACAAAAACAGATCCTGATTGAAATTTTTTTTATGAAAAATTTTATAAAAAATGACCTTACCCATCTTGAGTAGATTTATATAATTACATCAAATCAAAACCAGATACTACTTTTAGTTTATTATGAAATTCTAAAAAAGTAAAATATTTAGATACTGTAGAGTTTGCAGTTTTTTGGAAAAGTATAGAATCAGTTCCAGCTAAATACAAATTTATAATGGAATATTATTTATCAGATCGGTTTTTAAGAGATGATATCTGATTTCTACTACCAAAAAATAGAAAACAATATGAAATGTCCTACATATGAGCTCCTTGAGATCCTAAAAATATGTATATCAAAGTAGATCCTGAAAGTAAATTAGAAAATCCATATCAAGAAATAATAACAAAAAATATAGAATTAGATTCTATATTATTATGAAATAAAACATGATATTCTAACTTGTATTCTGATTTATTAAACCAAAATTGATTATACTGATGATGAAACTGAAATAATAGTAAAAATTGAAATAGAATAACTTCTCAAGATTTAGCTAATAAAAAACAAAAAGAATTAGAAGAAAAACAATCAAAATGTTGACCTCCAGAATGAGTTCCTATATGGGAATGGATGTGAGCAATAACTTGTCGGTTACAAAACATGTTACCACCAAAAATAACAATAAATGAGTGAAATTGTTGATATAGTTTATCAAATTATGATTATGATAATTTATGAGAAAGTAACTGATATTTATGAGATAATTGAGAAGCTAATAATAATGCTAATTATATAAACTATAATTTTACAGATGATAATAAAAATTGAGTAAATGATTTACTTGAAAAAGCTCTTTCTTGAAATATAAGTCTTGATTTTTGAGAACCAAGAGAAGATTTTGTATTTAAAAATTATTATAATAAAACTTGAAATATAGATATAAAATTACTTGATAAAGATGGAAATTTAATATATTTTGATAGCGTATGAACTCTGTCTTGAGAACTTGTTAAATTGACAATTCCTAAAGACTTAAATGAAGATATTAGTGAAACAAATAAAAAAGTTATTTTTGATAAATTAACAATTGAAAATTCTGATTTAAACTCTAAAGAAGCTAGAGATGAAGCTATGAATTATTTCTGATTTAAAGATTATTCTACAAAAATACAAAATTGAAAATGAAACATATCATACTCATCTATGTGAACAGATGCAGATGCTACAATAAGAGTAACATATACTATAAAAGATAAAGACAAAAATATAGTAAAAACTATTTTTAAAGATTATCAAGTACAAATAAGATGAAATCTATTTTTTTCTCAAACTCATAAATTATCAGTTTTTGATTGAGAATTACTTTTAGACTCTTGAGATAACTATTTAAAAGCATCAGATAAAGACAATATTTTTATATGAACACATAGTTGAATAATACTATCTTCTAAAGAAAATCTAAACAATAAAAGTAATTCTCCAGAAAAATTGTTTATATCTCTTCTAAATAAAGATAAAAAATGAAATGATAGATCTATAAAATATAATTTAAAATACAATATATTAAATCAAAAATGAATTTCTTATGCTTCATGATTTATATCTTCTTTAGATAATTTTAAATCTTTCTCTATAAAAGATGCTTGAGTTTATAATATTGAGATAATAGATATAATTTGAAATACCCTAAATCAAGAAATAACAGTTTTACCTTCGGAAAAAATTTGAGAAGCTAAAATACAGTTATGAACAAATATCATGGAAACATGATGAGCTATAACAACAAATGTTTTATCTATAACTGATGAATTTTCAAATGCATATGAAGCTCAAAATTTAAAAGTTGACTTAGAAATAAAGTGATCGTCTATAGTATTTGATGATTGAAGTTTAAAACAAAGTTTTAATCTAAATGAACGATTTAAGTTATTTAGAATTAAATCAACTTCTCAAACTTGAATATCAAAAATAAAAGCCACTATATATAAAAATGAAAATGAAAAAATAAATTTATCAGAAAATATAAATGTAGTAAATAATTTAGATATAAATGTAAATATAAAATCAAATGATCTAAAAGTATGATGATGAAAATATGAGTTTGATGTATCTATAAATACTTCTAATAATTATAATTTTAACTCTAGAGTATATTTACGAACAAACAAACTATACATTTCTTGACCAAGTGATGCTATAAATATTAAAAACAATAAATGAACTTGATATTTTTCCACTACTACATTAGCTTGAGAAAATATAAAATTAGAATTCAAGGCAGAATGACTTAAAAACCCAAAATACATAACAATAGATATAAAACCTGATGTAGCTTTAAAAGTATTTTTAAATATTACAAAACCAAATATAGAAGCTAAAAAATGAAATTTAACAGAAGTAATAGCAGAACTTAAAGATAGATATTGAAACATAGTATGGACAGAAAATACTTCTTGAAATTTAACAATAGATGAAAAATATAAATCTATATTAAAAGGTTGAGGTTGAATAAATTTTATATCTTGAAAAGCAAAAATCAATCTAGAGGCTACAGATATACCAGGAACAGCTTATTTTAAAGTAGAAGTTCCTTCAGTATTATCTAATAGTATAAAAATATGAAATAAAACTATTTCATGAGTTTGAGAAAATACTTGAAAAATAGAAACTTTTTATTTTTGGAATAAACAAAAAATAAATAATAACAAATATAATTCTATTTATACAACTTTATTATTATCAAATTATTGAGATATAACTATAAAAGATAATTTAGCAAATAGTATAATTTTTGATAAAAATAATAGATGATTATCTATAACTTCTTTATTATCTCCTCCTTCAAAAAATCTTGATGTAATAAACATAAAACCTAGTTGAAAAGTTGAATTAGTAAATTTAACAAATGATTTATGAAATGATATTTCTACTTTTACATCTATATCTTGAAATAACCTTAATATAGAGTTTTTTAATAATACTTTATCAACAAAAATATGAATTATAAATTATAATTTATGATGATATAAATCTATAAAGTGTGAAGATGATGATTTTGATAAATGTTTAAATAAACAAACAAATTCTATATGAGTTTATACTAACAAAAAATTAGATAATAATGAATTATGATTTATATTAAGAGATGATAATTGATGAGAATTATTAAAAATTGAATCATGAAAAATAATAAAAGATTCTTTAATAATTTTAGAATTAGATGAACAAAATGATTGAGATTATTTATTATTTAACATAAAAAAATGAATCTCTAACATATGAAAATTGGTAATAAATGCAAAAGATAAATTTAGTATAAATTTAGACTCATCATGATATTCTTTAAAAAGAAACTATATATGAAACTCAACAAAAGATAATTCTTGATATACTATATCTTACAATGAAGATTACAATGCTCACAGTGAATGATTAAATGAATTTAGTATATCTTTTGAAGATTGATATGAAAATTTTTATAAAAATAAAAATGTATGATGGGAGTTATGAAATAAAACTTTATTATCTTTCGCTGCTTGAAAAAGCGTTTGAGAAGCTACTAAAGATTATCAATCTTTTTGACTTATAAACATATGAGACCCCGTAGTATCTCTAAAAAAATTAAAAAGAAAAATACCTTGAACTCAAAAAGATGCTAGATTTGATAAAACTATTTGAAGTTTATTATCAAAAGATGAAAAAAATAAATCTTTTTGAGTGCTTGATTATAACAATGATAATAAAAATGATATTTTAATACTTAAATCTGATAAATTTGTAAATTTATTAGAATGAACAAATGATATAGAGTATTTTATAGATAGAAAAAACTTAGTACACATACCAGATATAATAGATGATGATTGATGATTAAAAATATGAGATTTTACTTGAGATAATTTTGATGATTTTATAGTTTTAAACAATAAAAGAAAAGTAGTTTTGTTTGATAATAATAAAAAAGATTTCAAAAGAATAGATTTAGATTTAGTTTGAAGTTGAAGTATATCTCAAATAGAAACTTTTGATATGAATAAAGACTGAAAAACAGATATAGTTGCACTTGATGATGCTTGAAATATATATAATTTCTATGGTACTAGTGATGTTTGAAAATTTGATAAAAAATTAGTAGACTCATGACAATGAATTAAAATAGATCCTAAACCTAGAAAAGATAATTCTTCAGTTTATTTTGATTGATTGCATCAACTTAAAGAGACTTTTAATTGATCTACTTGAAGTTGATATCGGGATCGAGTATATTTAGATAATTTAGTAAAAGAATCTCAAAACTTATTATCAAGAACAAATTCAAATATAAATAACACTTCACAAAATAATTCTTCAACACCAAGTGAATTCAATGAAGATGCTATAAATAAAATGATTTTTGAAGTTCTTAGTTATACTCCTTTGAACTCAAAAAGTCTTATGAACCAAAATCTAGCAAAAGAGTCTAGCGAACAATCTAAACAAACAATTATAGATACTGTACCTCAATCTCCTTGACATTGAGCAAATTTTGATAGAGATTGACTTATAAATTTTATATGAAATGACTTTAAACAATTAAATCCAGGTAATGTTTATTATGATGTTCAAACTAACAATAGCTCTAATACAACATTTATAAAATCAGAGTATTCTGAATATGAATGAGTTAAAGTAGAAAAAACATTTACAGATTTATCTTGAAATCCTCTTAGATCAAATGATTTAGTTTTGTATAAAGCTAGCTTTAAAAATATATCAACAAATACTTTAAAAAATGTTGCTTTAACAGATATTATTCCTAAAGAATTTTCAATTAAAAATTTTGAAAAAATATCTATATCTTGAGAAGAAATAAAATTTGAAGATATGATTTTTAAATCTTGAATATGATGATATGATTTTTTAATAGACTCATATAACAAAAATTGAAGTATAAAATCAATTACTCTTACTCCTTGACAAGAAGTTTATTATGAAATAAAACTTGAAACAAAACCATTTTCTTATTGACATATTGATATATGATACTTTGATGATAAATGAAATTCATCTACCTCTAATTCATCATCAAAAGAAAATGATCCAAATATATTTCCTGACATATTATTATCATCAAATAAATATAATTGTTGAAGTAGTCGAAGTAAATATATTTCAAATAATTGAACTTCTTATAATAAAATAGACTTAGATAAAACTTGTTCTATAGATTCTTGAAGTAATTCAAAAGATTTAGATAATAATTGAGTTCCTGATTATATAGATAATTTATCTAATTCTGCAAATAATTTCTGAAATTGAAGCTGAGATTCATCTGAATTTGAAAAATATTCAAAAGATGCTTTATCTGATATGGCAAAAGATAGTGATTGAGATTGAATACCAGATTATGAAGATGTATCTCCAGATTATAATTGAGAAACATGAGATTTTTTGAATTCTATAGATAGTTTTAATCAAGATGTAGGCAGTTTATTATATTGATTAGACAGAGTTTTAGCATGACTTAATTGTTGATTTTGATCAGTCTCTTGTAAACCTTGAGTACTAAACTGGGCTCCACTTGCAACATGACAAGATCCTACATTTTTATGAACACCTTTATGAGATTGATTGAAAGTAGCTGAATGAATGCCAGTTTTTTCTACAATAAATTGGAAAAGAGTATGAAAAAAATGTCTACCACTACCTTGGCCTCCACGAAGAAATTTACCTTGATGTGTTTGATCTTGAGCTTGATGACGGTTATGAACTTTTTCACCTACAAATTATTTTAGAATATTTGTAACACCTACTTTAACTTGAAGAGTTTGATATGAAATTTGTTATTGAGCACCAGCTGCAGTTGCTTGAGTAGCTATACCACCTTGACTTAGTCCTTTTGTACCTTGATGAAATTGTATAGTTTGAGTTTTACCAACTGATAAATGTAAAAATGATTGAAGTGATTGAAAAATATATAAAAAATGAAATTGAAAAACAATTATAAATTGAAATACAGATAAATGCATTTCTCAAGAGACTTCAAAAGAACCTTATTTATGAGATGCAGCACAAAAATATATATGATACAAAAAAACATGAAATTGAAGAGATGATGCTATAAATGCATTGGTAGATAGTTTATGATGAGTTGCTAGATGATGAACTAGATATAGATTACCTAATTCACCTCTTTTGGTTGTATGAGATTGAAATAGTTGAGAAGAGGCTTTTATAGATTTTGATTTTAATTCTGTTAAAAAATGAAATTTTGAAGATGTTTTAAAAATAGAAATGCCTCGTATATCACCAATAAATGACTATGTTATGGATTGGGTAACTAGACAAACTGAAGAAATAGCAAACAAATTGACAGATTTCCCTACAATGTTTGTTGTTTTACCAGATTTTAATTGACCATATGATACAAAATGGGCTAATTATCCTGATAAAATAAAAAAACTTTATCAAGATGTAGAAAAAAAACAAAAAGCAAAAGAAGATAAAATATCTGCTGAAATGTCAAAACTAAATACTCGAGTATCTAGAAATAATCAAGATAGTTGAATAAAAAACATCTGATCTGAAATGGAACTTATGAAACTTGAAACACAAAAATCATATTCTTCAAACAAAACTGTTGCTTGAGTAAAGACAGCTTATGAATTTTTATCAAATATACCTATTTTAAATATAAATCCTCAAAGAGTAAACGTAAACATACCTTGGGTAGATTTACCTACTTTAACAAAAGAAAAATCTAATTTTGAATCTACTAAAAAAGCATGGGAAGCAGAACTAGCTAGAGTTAAAAATGATACTGCAAATTATAGTTCTTGAATAACTTCAGCTAAACAACAAGAAAATGAAAAAATTGTTTTAAATGCAAATAAAATGATTTCTTCTATTGATAGAAATTTAGCTATAATAGAAGAATACAAAAAAACTCCAGAAAAACTTTATAAAATGCTAAAAGCAAAAGAAGTTTATCTAGAACAAACTCTGTGTAATGTAGAAACTATTTCAAAATATCTTCCTGCATGGATTTGACTTAATGGTAAGAGATTTAAAGCTTGGGTAGAGTTATATATACTTATAAAAGCTATATTAAAATCTTGGCAACTTATTTTAGATATATTTTATGATTATGATACTCGATGTCATCAATGTAAAAATGAAAGACATGATTTGATGTATTTTACATGGAAGCTTATAAGTATGACACTTCCTAAAATACCAGTTATAAAATTTCCAAAATGGCCTGATATTTACTTAGATTTACATAATGTAAGAATGCTTTTAAATCTTACATTGCCTGAATTTAATTTCAATTTAAGACCTATAGTCTTTCCTAGTCTAACACTTCCTACTTGACCAAATCTAACAGCTAATTTACCAGCTTTACCTACACTTCCTATATTCCCTAAACTTCCTGAACTTCCTGATTTACCTACATTACCTTCAGTTGATTTACCTGACTTACCTCCTCCTCCTCGTTTACCTAAATTACTTTGAAGTATATCTCGAGTTTTAGATGTGTTAAAACTTGTTACAAAAGCTATGTGTATACTTAAAACATCTCCATTTGTTCCAGAGTGGAGAGCTTGAGATCAAATAGCATATATATCTGAAAGAAAAGGTTATCTACCTATAGATTTCTTGTCTACTTTTGCTTCTTATCCACAATTTAGTCTTCCTTTTGTTGATTCTATAAGAATTAAGTCTTGGATAAATGCTGAAATGGAAGCTGATTTCATATCAGAAATGGCCAGAAATGCAACTTTACCTTTAAATTCATTTACAAATGATGCAATTAGAGTAATAAACTCTAAAACTTGAAATAATATAGATTTATCAAACTCTGTACCTAAAGAAATAAATACTAGTGTAGATAAAAATTGAAATACTAATACTGAAATATATTTTAAACAACATAAAAATTTAAGTTTTTATGATTTTGTTATAATTATATGAAAATCTATAGATTGACTTGTAAAAGATTTTGAAAAAATTTGAAATGAAGAAATTACAAATAGTGAATTTAAAGAAATATTAAATAATGAAGTATTATCTTTATCTGACAAAAAAGAAGCTTCTCAAATAGTTGAAACTCTTAAAAATGCTTCAAATTATAGTTTTAAAAAAGAAGATAAGTTGATACAAGATTTAATAGATGGCTCAAATGCTAAATTTGATGAATTAAAATCTATACTAGAAGAAGAAAAAATTAAAACCGAAGAATTAAAAAAAGATTTACAAGAAAAATTTGAAAAATGAAAAACTCCTACAAATATATTATCTTCAAATATAATAAAAACAGAAATATCTTCTTATAATTCTAGATTAGAACCATTTAATGAAAAAGCTATATCATCTTTTGAAAAAATGATAAATTGATGAGAAGATGCTGAAGTTAAGGAAATAAAAGAAACTTCTAAAAATTTATTATCTCAAGTTAAAGCTTGATTAGATAATTATAAAAAATCTATATCTATAAATGAAACTAACGACAATAAAATGTTATCTTACACTCAAACAAACTCTATATTAACAAATAGCACTACTACAAATACAATTGAAAATATATCTACTTCTCAAAATAATAATGAAGTATACAACACATCTTGTGAGTGATGACAAAATTGAGATGGTTTTGTATATAAATGAATATATATAGTTGAAGATATAGTTTCTCAAATAAGTTATAAATTATTTGACTATATAGATGAGCTTTCTTGAGATGAAGCATCAAAAGAATATGATTTTGAATGAGATAATGATAAAGAAATAATTTATATGGTTTGAAATGAAATATTTATAAAAAAAGATTTAACTATTAAAAAAACTAAAAATCATTATCCTTGAAATCCTATAGTTTTAGATTTTAAAGAATATTTTGATAATTATTTTATCTGAGCTGTTAATTGATTTGAAGAAGATTTAAGAAGTATAAACAATATAAATATTTGATTTGATAATTCTTTAGATCCTAAAGTATCAAACTATAGAATAGAAATATTTGATTTAGTTGATAAGTATAGCAATGTTTTAAATGATTATTCACCTATTTACACTCCTTGAAATGTAAAAAGATATGTTATAGATGCTTTTAGAGATATAGATGATATAACTCTAAATATGGAAGATAATAATTCAGAATATATAACAAGAAAAAATTTATGATATATTACATCTATATCTGCTTCAGTTGATGTTTTTTGATATAAATTAAATAATTTAAAAAATAATATATCTGCTTCAAATAAAATAAATATATCTGCTTGAACAAAGCTATATGCTTGAAAAGACAGCATATCAATAAGTTATTATAAATCTTGAGAAGAAATAAATGAAACTTGACTTTTAAGAGCAACTATTCTTAAAAACACAAATATAGAATTTAAAGAAGATATAATTATAGTGTCCTTAAATTGAAATTTATATGTTGATTCTTGATTGAAGTGAAAAATAGAAACAAAAGAATTATTTGATGAACCTTTATTACCTTGATTTACACTAAGTACTAAAAAAGAAAATTGAAAAGCAACTATTAAATATTTTGATTGAAATGAATTAAGTCTAGATTTTTCTAAAGACAAATATTATGAAATACATGATTTATGATATAAAGAAGATAGATATAATATAAGAACTAAACTTGATATAGATTATTATTATGGTCATATAAAAGCATTTAAATGAAAAACGTATAGTTCTTATGCTAATCAAATACTTTTATCACCTCAAAAATATAATGATAAAACAAATCCAGAAATATCTTGATTTAACCTAAGAGTACCTGTTTATCAAGAAAAAAATATAGATATATCAGAATATTTATATGATAATGCTTGAATAAGCTCAATAGAAGATATATATATAGATTTTGATTTAGATAAAGATACTTCAATGGACCTAGAAAATACAAATGATAGAGATTTCTTCCTGTGAGATAATGATGTAAATAAAAAAATTAAAATAAATAAAGAATGATGAAAAGTTGTTTTAAAGCTATGAAAATTTGATGATATCTTTACAAAAAAAGCCTTAATATATGCAACTGATAGCAATCAAAATACTTGAGTATGACAAATAACTATTACATCTTATTCTCCAACACCAAGTATAGAATCTTATTTATCATGAAGTATAAATGGTTGATTAGATGAAAACTTAGTAGGAGAACCTATAAGTATATATAGAGTAAGATCTTGAAATATAAAAAGATTAGAGACAACATCAAACAAAGATAGTGTACCTACTTTAGAAAATTATAAATATATATTTTGAAATTTTAAAGAAGAAAAATGACTTAGTTTTACATCAAAATCTTGAAGTATAAATGAAATGTCAAATGAAATAAATATAAATGAATATTTTAAAATAGATGAAACTACTTGAAAAATATCTATAAATTCTTGACAAAATATATCTTATAGAGTTTTGCCTACAAATGATAAAACAAATGACAAAATATTTCCTAAAATTATTTTATCAAAATGATGAAAAGATATCTATTATCAATATTTTTCTTTCCCAAAAACATGAAAAGTAAATATTTTATCTGATATATCTGAAATAAAAAATGATATATATAATGATAAAATTTGAGTATATTACATACATAATAATATATCTTCTTACAATTATTTCTCAATGCCACTTAATATAGATACAAATCCTTGAGATTTATTTATATATGATATAAGAGATGATAAAAAAACTCCTATAATAAAAATATATAAAGATTGAAGAATTGAGTTAATTTGAGATAGATATAGTTTAAAATATTGATATTATGATAAATATGTAAAATATGAATTACTAGATTGAGAAAGTAAAATATGAGATATTTTATTGAAACCTGATGAAAATTTTATCATAAGATAAAAACAAAAAAACTAAAAAGCTACAAATTGTAGCTTTTTAGTTTTTTAATAATTTACATTCATTTTCATTTGTATTATAATATTTTGCTTTAAAAGCATATTCATCTCAATAAGGTAAAAAATCTTTATGATGTTCTGGTGTAATAAAATTTGGATCTTCTTGATTTCTTATTCAACACCAATATATTTCAGTTTGAGCTGTTATTTCTTTAACATACATAATAAGTCAATTTCAATAACTACAATACATACAATTAAATTTTTGTAGTGGTTTTAAATATGTTAATCTATGTCTATCAAATTTTATATATTTACTTCTATCTACTAATTTCAATCAATATAGTGGAAAACAAATTCTATGATAAATTTCAACAAAAATATCTAAAAATAAAAATCATATAAAAGCTCGATAAATAAAAGGTGCACTTATCAAATGTCTTAAATACCTAGATTTAGAATATTTTAAATACTGCATATTTTTTTATTAAAAAGTAATTACACATTTTTTATATATAAAAATATTAAAAAATCAAGTTATTTTTCTTTTAATTATTTAAAAAATATAGTATAATAAAGAAAATAGTTTTTATAATTTATAAAACAATGAATTACCAAGCAATAATTATTATAATAATTGTATCTTTTATAATATATTTTTATATTTCATACTTAAGAAAAAAAGAACAATTAAATCGTAGCTTAAAAATGTGTTTTTTAAGAGTTACAATGCCAAAAAAAAATTCTGATTTAGATGAAAAACAAGAAACTCAAAAAGATTTCAAAGAAGTTATTTCTATTATGGAACAACTTCTTTCAAGTTTAAATAGTATTTATTCTTCTAAAATAAAAAAATTTATACTATGACAAGACTACATAAGTTTAGAATATGTAGCCTCAGATATGGAAATATATTTTTATATAGTTTGTCCTTTAGAGTATAAAAGTCTTATAGAAAAACAAATAAATTGATTTTATCAAGATGCAATTATAGAAGAAACTCCTGAAATAAATATATTTAAAAATAAAAAATACTATTTATGAACATATATAAGACTTTCAAAAGAGTATTTTTATCCTATAAAAACATATCAAAAATTAGAAACTGACCCTATAAATAACATAACAAATGCTTTTTCTAAACTAGAAGAAGATGAACGAGCAGCTATACAAATACTTATTCGTCCATCAGCAGATAATTGGCAAGAAGAATGTAGTAGTGCTTCTGCAAAAATTATGGAATGAAAAAAAACAAGTTTTTTCACTTTAAATCCTTTAAAAATAATAATATGATTTATCAATTTTTTAATACCAGATGATAGTGAAAAAAAAGAAGATTATTCAAAAAAAGAAACTTCTGCACTAACTCAAGAAAGAGCAAAAATAGTTGATGAAAAAGCTGAAAAAAATTGATTTGAAGTTATTATAAAAGCTATAACTACATGAAATAATAAAGACTCTGTAAAAAATGAATTATTAAATATAATAACTAGTTTTAAACAATTTTCTTATCCTGAATTTAATTGATTTACATTTTCAAAAAGACATAATTTAAACAAACTTATTAAAAATTATATTTTTAGATATTTTAAAAATGAATTATTTGCTAAAAAAGATATATTAAATACTGAAGAAATAGCTTCTATATTTCATTTTCCACATATAAAATATAACAAAACTCCTGAAATAAAATGGCAAAATTTTAAAATAGTAAAAGCTCCAAGTAATATTCCTAAAGAATGACTTGTTTTGTGAGACAATATTTATAGATGAGTAAAAAAAGAAATAAAAATAAAAGATGAAGATAGGTTTAGGCATTTTTATGTTATATGACAAACTTGAACTTGAAAATCATCTATATTGCAAGTTATGGCAAGACAAGATCTAATAAATTGAAAATGAGTAGCCGTTATAGACCCTCACTGAGATTTGGTAAAAGATTTAGTTCCTTTTATACCTAGAACTAGAGCAGATGATGTGATAATATTTAATCCAGCTGATCAATCTCGTCCTATGTGACTTAATCTACTTGAAGCTCATTCTCCTGAAGAAAGAGATATAGTCGTTCAAGATGCTTTAAATATAATGATAAAACTTTTTTGAAATGAAGTTTTTGGACCTCGTATACAAGATTATTTTAGAAACTGAGTTTTGGCTTTGATGGAATATCCAGAGTGAGCAGCTTTGACTGATATAGTAAGACTGTTTACTGATGAAAATTTTCAAAAAGATAGAATAAATTATGTTAAAAATCCTATAGTAAAAGCTTGGTGGGAAAAAACATATTCTTCTATGTGAGATAGAGAAAAACAAGAAATGATACCATATTTTGCAGCAAAATTTGGTTGATTCATAACAAATACAATGATGAGAAATATCATATGACAAGTTAAATCTAGTTTTGATATATTTGATATTATGAACAATCAAAAAATACTTATGGCTAATTTAAGTAAATGAATACTTTGAGATCTAAACTCTGAACTTATATGATTGATACTAGTTTCAAAAATTCAAATGGCTGCAATGCGTAGACAAAATATAGCAAAAGAAGAAAGAAAAGATTTTTTTATGTATATAGATGAATTTCAAAACTATATAACTCCATCTATAGAGTCTATATTATCTGAAGCTAGAAAATACCGTTTATGACTTATTTTAGCTCATCAATATCTATGACAATTAGAAAAAAGTGATGCTTTAACAAAATCAAATCTTAATTTAAAATGAGCTATTTTTTGAAATGTATGAACTATTATGAGCTACAAAATATGACCAGAAGATTGAGAATTTATGGAAAAATACTATGCTCCTGTATTTTCAAATCAAGATTTAGTAAATATGGATAAATTTAAAGCAGTTATGAAACTATCAGTTGATAATCAGCCTACTAATCCTTTTTCTATAATACCTAAAAATCCTTATCTAGAAACTTGAGATCATGAATTAGCAAAAGCTTTTTATGAAATATCTAAGTTAAAATATGGTAGAGATAGAACTTTTATACAAAAAGAAATAGAGCTTAGAATATGAGTTTAATTTTTAACATAAAAATATGGGAGATATAAAAAAAATATTACGAGAAAATGTAGAACTAAAAAAAGAAATAGAAATACTAAATTCTAAATTAAAAGTGATAAAAATATGGGTAGAGAAAGAAGTAAAAGCTCAAACCCATAAAATAGCTAAATCAAAAACTGCAAAAATGTCTCAAGAAGTTAAAGATAATTTTTTTAATGAAAATATAGAAGAAGTTATAGCAAATAGAATATCAAATTTTTTTGGTGATTTAATGCTATTAAATGCACCTAAATGAACTATAGAGCTTATAACTTGAGCAGAAATAAATTATTATAATATGCTAAAAAATCCAGCTATAGACTGATTTGCAGTTGTTAGTAATTATCATAAAGTATTAGATCTTTTTATAGAAAGTATAATAACAAATAATTTTAGAAAATTTGCAAAGAAAAAATGATGCACTATTTTGAGAGTAAATGATCCTTTAGAAAAATCTTTAAATTTAATAATAAATTCTAAATATATACTTAGTGTTTGAAGATTGTATGCTCTTATAAAACTAATAAAAGAATGAAATACACTTTATGATTTCTGAAAATGTTTTAGAGATTATCTAGATAAATACGAAGATTTAAAGAAAGTTTTATTAGATGATGATTTCATAAAACAGTTTACCACTCTAAATAAATCAGAAGTATTGTCTACTAAAAGACATAGTTGAACTATAACAAAAAAAGAAACTACTCTTGCAAGAAAAATACTTATTTGAGATTTTAAAAATAAAAATTGTATGATTTATAAATTATTAGAGTCAAATACTATAACTATATAAATTTAAGTATTAAAAAATAAATACTTTTGGTTAAGCAAAAGTATTTATTTTTTTAAATCATAATAATTTCTTCAAACTCTTTGTATAATATCTTTATTTTGTAAATTCATATAAATAGTAGTAGACTTGACTTGTCTTACTTTTAATACCTTATTTGTTATATCTTCAGTACTTAAAGGTCAATATTTTTTTAATATATCAACTATAACATCAATTACATTTCAAGGTTTATATATTCCCCATTCTTTTAAAGCATATATTCATCTTCAAACTAAAACAAATTCTTTATTTCTGATAAGTTCATTATGAATAGTATTTACTTTTATCTTTTCTCATACCCAAGTAGATATTTTATTTGATATTTCTATAAAATGCATAGGTATTTTCTCTTTTTTTAAGACATATATAGCTTTATCTTTTAAAGTTTTTGGGTTAAGTATCTTCCATTTTGTAAGTCATATTAGATTTTCTTCTCAAAAAACAATATCTTCAAAAACTTCTAAACTAGATATGATTAAAACATTTTTTAAATCTTTTAATCATAAATTGATTTTTAATTGTTCACATAAAGAAATAGTATTCATAACATCTTTTCTTTTCTTTAAAATACTTAAAGCTTCTTTATGTATTGTATCTATTAGTTTTTTATCAAATTTAGGATCATAAAAATATGTTCTAGTTCACATTTTTGGTTTAGATTTAACTATATCATAACTAGATGATATAATAGCTTCTAATATATTTTTATTTACATTATCTTCTATTTTTAAATCTTTTATTATAGAGTTTATTATTTTATCTTTTATAAGTATTCAAGCATGAGTTTGTATAAGGCTTTTAGTATACTCTTGTATAAATTTTAGTTTAGAATCCTCTATAAATCTTCATATCTTTTTTATTCAACTATCTTCTATTTGTCTAACCCTTTCTCTAGTTATAGGACTAGAAAAAGAATTACCTATTCATTGTAAAGTTTGTTTTTCTCAATATAATCAAACCCTTTTTACTAATACATTTTTTTCTTTTTCAGGTAATCAATTTATTATTTTTTCAAAAGCTTCTGTTATTTCTTTTGAATTTATTTGTTTTTCTAGTACCATATCTTAAATTTTAATGTTAAGAAAATATTATATAATAATTTTTTAAATAAAGTCAAATTAAAAAGGTAATTTCATATTTGTATCTTTTTGTATAATTTCATCTAAAACCTCATCTTTTTGGATATTATCAGTATAAATAAATACTTCTTTTTTACTATTATTTGATAGAAATCCTCATATAATTATAAAAATAAATCATACTAGATTTAATCAAACTCATTTTATTCAAATCATCATATCACTATCAAAAAAAGAAAAATTTTTTATTATAAATATCGTGTTTATAGTTATCCAAAATCAAAATGCTCATAGAAATATTATAAGAATCGAGTTTTTTACATTTATTTTAAAAATGAACTTAATTTTTTCTATTTTATCTCATAAAAATAATAAAGAAATAATTTTTATATATATAATAAAAAGGATTATTCAAGTTAATCATAAAAT
>CAZIGU010000004.1:12920-24073 GCA_964538545.1 uncultured Candidatus Peribacteria bacterium | reverse complement strand
TTTTAATAAAAGTAAATTATAATAATATAGTACTAACTTCTAATAATTTAGAGATGGCTATAGAATATATAATTGATGAGGATTTTAAAATAGATTTAGAATGATCTATATGTATTCCTAGTAAAATATTTAGCAATTATATAAATTTTTTAAAAGATGATTTTTTAACTATTGATTTATTAGATAATAATGCTATTTCTATACAGACATTATCTTCTGTAACAAAAATTAAATGAAATTCTTCTTCAGATTTTCCTCTTATTCCTACTATAAAAGAAAATAAGATATTTAATTTAAAATCAAATATCTTAAAAAAAGCTATAGAAAAAACTATATTTTCTGCAGCAGAATGATCTATAAGACCTGCATTAGCTTGAATATATTGTAATATAAATTGAAATGAATTATCTTTTGCTACCACTGATAGTTTTAGATTAACAGAGTATAAAATAGATTTAGACAAAAATATAATAGATGATTATACTATGATAATTCCTTCAAAAACTTCTTATGAATTGAAATCTATGTTAGAAGATAATATAGAAATTAAAGTAATAACTTCTGACAATCAAATAGTTTTTAGTTTTTGAAGTGTAAGATTTTATTCTAGACTTTTAAATTGACAATTTCCAAATTATAAATGATTTTTTCCAACTAATTACAATACAAAAAGTATAATAAATAAACAAGATCTTATAAATTCTTTAAAAAAAATAAATTTACTTAGTAAAGAAAATAATTATTCTATAAAAATAAATTTTTTAATAGATCAAAATATACTTATAGAAAGTTCTCAAACTGAGATATGAGAAGCAAAAGCATATCTAGTTTGAGCTACTGAGTGAGAAGAGTCTACTGTTTGATTAAATTGAGAATATTTATTGCAAGTATTATCTATAATAGATACTACTCATGTTTCTATAAGTTTTGAATCAAATTTATCTCCTATTTTAATATCACCTGTAAATGATGATGAAAAAATAACAAATTCATCATATAGACATATAATTATGCCTTTAAAAATATAAAAAACTAGATTTTTAAAATCTAGTTTTTTATATTTTTAATTTAGGTAAAGAAAAATGAAATTTAGTTCATATTTTTTCTTCAGATTCAACAAAAATTTCTGAGTTATAATTGTGTATAATTCATTGTATAATAGATAATCATAATCATAATCATTCTGTATTTCTTTTTAAAGCTCAATCAACTTGATAAAACTTATGAAATATTTTTTCAAGCTGCTCTTTACTCATTCATATTCATGAGTCTTGTATTTCTATTTTTATATCATATTGTAAGTCTGTTAAAATAATTTTTATAAAACCTCATTTATTTGTAAATTTTAATGCATTATTAACTATATTTATGATAACTTGTTTATACTTATTTGGATCTATAAAAATTTTTGAATTACTTAAATCTCATTTTTTTATAAATTCTAAATTTATTCATTTTTGATCAGCTATCAATTTAAGTCAAGAATATATATTGTAAGTCGAATCAACTATATCTACTTCTTCATCTATATAAACCATTTTTCAAGATTCTATTTTAGATAAATCAAGCATATCATTTACTATTCATATAAGACTTTCTGTTGAATCCAAAGTTTGTCTCAAAGCTTGAGATAAAAGAGGATTTATATCTCAAAAATCTCCATCAAAAACCATTCATAAATATCATTTTATAATAGTTAATGGTGTACGAAGTTCATGTCAAACTATTGATATAAACTCATCTTTTACTTTATTAATATTTTTTAGTTCTTCTTTTGCACTCTCTAAAGTTTTTAATTGCCTTAAATCTGTCATTATTCATACTGTTCCTCATCATGGAATAGGTGTTCAACTACACAAAACAGGTATTAAAGTACCATCTTTTCGTTTTAAAACTCATTCATACTTAGACGCTTCTCATTTTGTCCTTTTTACGTTATTATTCATAACGGTTTTAACACTATCTTGGGTCCGGAAATAGTAAGAATATATTCATATTATTTCCTCTAACTCATAACCTAATAACTTACAAAAATTTGGATTAGCATATACTGTTTTTTCATTTTCATCTCATATCCAAACACTTTCTGACATATGTTCGATTATCTTTTTATATTTTTCAAGCTCTAATCTTTCTCACTTTCTTACAAAATCTAGTTTTTTTCTAATTTTTCTAAAAGATTCTATCATTTCTTTTTCTTTTAACTTTATCAAGTTTAATTCATTTTTTGTGAGAGCTATTATTTTATTTTTATTTTCTAAAAATTCTAATCCTTTACTTGTTAGATTATTATTCATAATTTTATTTTTATTTTATATATTTTTAATATTTTCTAGAAGCGGACAACTCTACCCAATCTGGTATATATATATCTTTTACAATATCTTCTATTTTTTCTCAATCTATATCATATTTATCTAAAATATCTAAATTTATTTGATTATAAGTATTCTCTCAATCTTTATAATTTGATGCAATATAATTTATTAAATTTAATATAGATATTTTAATAGTATTTATATCTCATTTATTTAAAGGAATTATAATTTGTTTTAAAGTATAAATTATATTTCTATTGAAATCCCAAAATACATTGTAATTTCTAAAATTTTTTACTATAAATTCTCTTATATATCTTTCTAATTTAAAAAATGTAGTTTTATAAGCTTCTTCTATACTAATAATTATATATCATTCTCTTAAATTTTGCAAAAAAAAATCATCATCATGAAAAGGTCTTCTTTGTATTATAGCTGATGTAAAATAATTTGTATTTGTATCATAAATTAACTTTATTTTTATATCTTGAGAAAAAATTTGTTGTATTTCGTATAATTCTTTTATCCTAGGAACTCAAGTATAAGACCTATGTACTCAGTTATCTATATATATACTCCTAGGAAATGATGATATATTTATATAATCAAAAAGTATTTTCATATATTCTCTATTATATACATGAGAAGTAGCTCTTATAGATACTTGAAAATCTACATTTGAAACTCTTTTATTTGATATATAAAAATCATTAAATTTTGATATAAATATTCTTTCAAAATATCCTTCAAATGATTCATATAAGTTTGATATAATATGTTTTGATAATAATTCTATTTTTTCATAATTATTTACTATATATTGTTTTGATTCTTCTGAAATTTGTTTTTCTCATTCTGAAGAAAACATCATAGTTTCTTCAGAAGTTATAGAAGATTTATGTATAACATCTTGAGAGAAAATATCTAAAGTGTTTAATACTTTTTCTATTTTAGTTTTTACAGTCATTTTAGAATTTTCTTCTTCTTTATTTAAAAGATTATTGTATTCTTTTATAACTATTTCAAAAAACAAAACACCCACTTCATAAGGTATTCATAATTTTTCTGATTTTTGTTTTATTATAGGAAAAATATCATAATAAACATAATCTCATACTCAATAGAAAATTATATCATTTCAATGACACTCTGTATACATTTGTTTAAGTAATGTTCAATCTCAAGCTCACCAATCCCTAAAAACATATACTCTTTTAATTTGTTCTTTATCTTGAAGTATTTTTATATGTTCTAGAAGTATTTTTGGTAAAGATTTTATTCATAAAACAGAAGAAACTTCATCTATTCATCTATTTACTTTCCAATCTAGTTTATGATTTAAAATAAGTTTTCATGATTCATCTATTTTACTTAAAAAAGATAATCTCTCTTTTTGGTCAATATAAAGAAGTCTATTTCAAGTACTTAATATATAATCTACCTTATTTCTTATAACATCTTGTAATTCTTTTAAAAATTCTTCATAAGATAGTCTTTTTTGTATATCTCTATATAAAGTTGGTCTTTGAATATGAATATTTATTTCTTTATATGATTCTTTGATAGATTTAAGATAAGCTAAAATAGAATATGTATAAAATGATTCTCAAATATCATTTTTAATATTAGGAAATCAAGTATTAAAATTGAAATTATCATATAATCTATCATAATCTCTATACATATGTAAATAAGGGATTATTTCACTGATATTTTTTTCTAAAAATTCTCTATTTTGAAAAAAACTTATTTCAGGATGAAATTGAACTCACAATATATTTCAGTTTTTTGTTCACCATCATACAATAGTATTTGTTATTTCATCTTTTATAAGAGGAACTACTGAAGATATTTCTTTTCAAGATCACAAAAAATCAAAATCAACATATCAACTACGAGTAAAAAAAGTAGAAAATCTATCATTTAATCAATAATCTGTAATTCAATATAAAGCTTCTTTATATATATCATTTACTTGAGAATAATTTATAACTTTGCAATTACTAGGTCAAAATTGAGCATATCATTTGTATGTAGCAACAAAAGAAGAAGAATTATTTCACATTCATAGTAAATTTGCTATAAATTGTTGTCAAAAACAAATTCATATAAGTCTATTATTAGATGGTTCTATATAAAAATCATTTGATAGTTTTTTTATAAAATCAGCAAATCATCAATTATAATAACTACTATCTATAGTATGAGTATCATTTAAACTTCATCAAAGTATTATCAAGCTATTATCCTCTATTAAAAAATCATTTTCATCATATTTTTCTGTTAAATCTAGAGAATTTACTTTTACATATTTTTTAAAATTATTATATCATAAAATAGATGATATAGTTTCTATCATCATAGAATTTGTAAAACAATCGTCTGTAAAAATATGTATAAATTTTTCTTTTCTTACCATTCTTTCTAACTCCTCAAGTTCTCTTATAAGAAGCTTTTTTCGTGATTCTAAAGAATCATTTTCAATTATATTTGAATTATCATATATCTCTGATTTTTTTATATTACTATATCATATAGATAAAAGAATAGATACTCTTTTTTCTATTTCATCTCTCAAAGTAGGTAAAAGTCATAATGTATATTGATAATTATGATCTGTTATAGAGTTTATAGATTTAAAATCATGTGGTTCTCAAATAATTATTTTTCACATATTATATTATATAAAAATAAGATGTATTTATAATTATTATTATTACTTAATCAAATTTTTTACTATAAAAAAGATAACTAATTAAAATTAGTTATCTTTAATAAAATTAAATAAAATATTATTTTTCAACATCTCCATCAACAACTCAATCATCTGTTTTATTTTCTGAAGAAGAATCTTGATTAGGTTGATTATTTTGATTTGAATACATAGATTGTCATACTCTCATAATAATATCATTTAATTCTTTATTTTTAGCAGATATTGAATCTTTTGTTGATGAAGAATTTGATAATTCATCTTTTAAAGATTGAAGTTTAGTATTTATTTCATTTTTATCTTGTTCATTTATTTTATCTTTATTGTCTTCTAGCATTTTTTCTGTTTGTGCTATAGTAGAGTCAGCTTGATTTTTGGCTTCTACTAATTCTTTTTTCTTTTTATCTTCTTCTCTTTTTTCTTCTGCTTCTTTAACTAATCTTTCAACTTCTTTATCATCCATACCCGTCGATCATTGAATAGTTATATGTTGTTCTTTTCAAGTTCATTTATCTTTTGCTTTTACTTTTAAAACTCAGTTAGCATCTATATCAAAAGTAACTTCTATTTGAGGTACTCATCTAGGAGCTGGAGCTATACCATCTAATACGAATCTTCAAAGAGATTTATTATCTTGAGCCATTTCTCTTTCTCATTGTAAAACATTTATTTCTACAGAAGGTTGATTATCAACTGCTGTTGAGAAAGTTTCAGTTTTTGAAGAAGGTATAGTAGTATTTCTAGCTATCATACGAGTAGCTATTCATCACATAGTTTCTATACTTAAAGATAATGGAGCTACATCTAAAAGTAATATATCAGTTACATCTCAACCTATTATTCAAGCTTGAACTGCTGCTCAAACTGCTACAGCTTCATCTGGATTTACAGAATTGTTAGGTTTTTTACCAAAAAATTCTTCTACTTTTTTTTGCACTAAAGGAACTCTTGTAGAACCTCAAACCATAATAACTTCTTGTAAATCAGAAGATGATAATCAAGCATCTTTTAATACTTTTCTACATGGCTCTATACTTCTTTCTACTAAATCTGAAATAAGGTTTTCAAATTGAGTTCTAGTTATAGTCATCATCAAGTTTTTAGGTCAAGTAGCATCTACTGTTATATAAGGTAAATTTATGTCATATGAAGTAGTTGAAGACAATTCTTTTTTTGCTTTTTCAGCTTCATCTCTAACTCTTTGAAGTGCCATAGGATCATTTCTCAAATCTATAGCTTGTTCTTTTTTAAACTCATCAACTACATAATCAACTAACCTTTTATCAAAATCATCTCAACCTAGATGAGTATCTCAATTAGTTGCTAATACTTCAAAAGTTCATTCTTCAGATATTTCTAATACAGATATATCAAATGTACCTCATCATAAATCATAAACTGCAATTTTTTCATTTTTTTTATTTTTTCAAATTCAATAAGCAAGTGCAGCTGCTGTTGGTTCATTTATAATTCTTTTTACTTCTAATCAAGCTATTTTTCATGCATTTATAGTAGCTTGTCTTTGGTCATCGTTAAAATATGCAGGAACAGTTATAACAGCTTGAGTAACTTTTGTTCATAAATATTTTTCAGCATCTTCTTTAATTTTAGCTAAAACATGAGAACCTATTTCTTCAGGTCTTACTTGTTTACCATTGAATTCTATTAAAGCTGCTCCATCAGATCAAGAAACTACTTTATAAGGAACATTTTTTATTTCATCTTGAACTTCACTGTACTTTCTACCTATAAATCTTTTAGCAGAAAATATAGTATTTAAAGGATTAGTTATAGATTGTCTTTTAGCAGGAGTTCAAACTATTATTGTATTATCTTTATTTGTAGCAACTATAGATGGTGTAGTTCTATTTCATTCTAAGTTTGGTATTACTTTTGCTTCTCATCATTCCATAAAAGCAACACAACTATTTGTAGTTCATAAATCTATTCATATAATTTTTGACATAATTAAATAATTAAATAATAAAATTGAAAGTTTTTAACTTTACATTGATAATGTTATTTATTTTTTTTATATTGTCAAATATTTTTAGCACTTTTTTTATTTAAGTGCTAAAAATATTTTTTATTTCTTTTAGATAAAGAAAAAAATCAAGAAAAATATTCTTGATTTTAAATTAAATTTATATATGTAGTTGTATCTGTAAATTGTTCTTTTGTTTTTATTTTGAAAGAATTTAATTCTTCTTTATGTTGTCATAATGAATTTAAGTAAATATCTTTGTATTCTCAAAAAGGTATAATAGTTTTTGCTTCTATATTTTCTGTGATTGTTTGAGAATTTTTTGATGTATTTATAATCAAAATATCTATATCTCAAAAAAATGAAACTATTTCTTCTTTTAAATCAAAATTATCATCAAAAATAACAAAAACTTTAAAAGATTCTATAATTAAAGAATAAAACATTTTTTCTTGATATAACTTAACTTCTCGTAATATAAGAGATTTTTCATATTCTCAAGGCATATCTAGTAAATAAGAATCTATTTTTATTTCTTTTTTTAAAAAATCTATAGTTGTAAAAACTCAATTAGAGTCTTTTATTTTAAAAATATCTTTATCTTTTATTATTTCTAACATAATTTATTTTATTAAATAAAGTAAATTTTATTTTTTGAAACTATTGAATTCAAATCAAATTTTAATTCATAGTTTTTTATTTTCTCTATTAAAACCCATTCATATCATATAAATCTCTCTTCTTCTTGAGGTATAGGATCTTTTTGTCATTTATATTTTATTAAAAAAAGATAAACATCTTTATCAATAATTGGACTATCTTCTAAATATCAAGCTGTAAAAGTATAATTAAGTTTTGTTATAAACTTGATAACTTCTAAATCTCTATCATCTAATCAAGTTTCTTCTGAAGTTTCTCTAATTGCTGTTTGACTTGCTGTTTCTCAATCTTCCATATGTCATTTTGGAATAACATATTCTTCTTGTCATTTTGAATTTACCCATTTTAAAAGAAGTATTTCTATTTTTTCTTGATTTTTACGATAAAGTATAGATCAAGAACTTTTTTCATAAATTTTAGTCATATAAAAATTAAATAAGGATTATCTTGTAAATAATATACTAAATTTTTTTAAACTTGCAACTTTTAAATAATATTTTATTTTCATAAAACTTGAAATATAATATATTTTATTAAAATAAGTTATATTACATTTTAATAAAATATAAAAATGAAAAAATATAAAATAGAAAATGTAAATTTACTTTCAAAATGAAAATCATCATGAAAAAATATATGATCTAGAGCTATAGCTCATCATTTATATAAATATGAAGAAGAAAAATACAATCTAGCTCAAAAAAATAAATTTTTATATATTTCTTCAAAAGACAGAGAAAATTTACAAAATACTTAGAGTAAATATACATTTGCAAGAAATACAAAAAACCTAGTATTGATAAAAAGACATAGTTTAGATGAAGCTAGTATTTTTTAGATGAAAAAGAAATTTTTTCTTGAAAATTAAAAGAATGCAAAAAAGAAATTTTAAAATTTATATAAAAAAATGGCTCAAATACTACTTTACAACCAATTTAGAGAAGATTATATTATTTCATGAGAAAAAAATATTTTATATATTCATTACAATTGAAAAATATTTTTTAACAAAAAAGAACTAAACTTAAATACTTTTTCTAAAGTTCTTGATTATGCTAAGTATAAAGGATGATGCTAATAAAACAATAACTTGATGAAATATAATAAAAGACAACTTTGACAATAAAATATACGATTATAGAAATATAATAAACAACTCTCAAAAATGGCTTCAATAGTATACAGATAAACTAATAAATGAAACTTAAATAAATAATTTATAAAGAAAATAAATCTAAAATTGAAGAAGAAATAAAAAATATTGATTTAAACAATATTTCTCCTTTAGAAGCTATGAATATAATATATAATTTAAAATCTAAAATAAATAAAAATGAATAAAAAGGCTATAATACTACACGATACTTTCTTGTATAAATGATGATGAGAAAGACTTATAATGATGATGGCTAAATCAATAAAAAGTGATATTGCTTCTTGATTTTTTAGTAATTGAAGTTTTGATTTAAGAAAAGAATGATTTGAATGAAAAATGATTTCATTATCAAATGAAGTTTTTAAAAAAGGTTTTAGACATATAAAACTAAAATATGCTTTTATGTTTAAAACTAAATTTTTAAAAGAATATGATAATGTAATATTTTCTTGAGATAGTATATCTTGAGTTAGAAATTGTAAAAAAAATCAAAAAAAAATTTATTATTGCCACACTCCCCCTAGATATTTATATGATTTACATGAGTCTTATTTAAAAAAAGTACCATTTTTAATAAAACCTATTTTTAAAATAGCTTGTGTAATTTTTAGATATTTATATGAAAAAGATATTAAAAAAATGGATTTAATACTTACAAATTCAAAAAACACTCAAAAAAGAATAAAAGATTTTTTATGATTAGAATCTACTATATTATATCCTCCTGTTGACCATAATGAGTTTAAATATATATGACAAAAAGATTATTACTTGAGTTTTGCAAGACTTAGTGACGCTAAAAGAGTTGATAAAGTAGTAGAGGCTTTTAAAAAATTGCCAGAAAAAAAACTAATTGTTATATATTGAGAAAACGATCCTCAAAAAGAAAAAATTTTTTCTTTAGCAAAATGATACAAAAATATAGAATTTATAACTCTACCTTGAAATGTATGATTTAAAGAATATGTTTGAAACTGTATAGCAAGTATATATATACCTATAGATGAAGATTTTTGAATGAGTCCTGTTGAGAGTATGGCTTGTTGAAAACCTGTTATATGAGTAAATGAATGATGACTAAAAGAGTCCATTATAGATTGAAAAACCTGAATTTTAATAGAAAAAGATTGTCTAATAGAAGATATAGTAAAAGCTGTTAATTATTTAACACCAGAAAAATGTCTAGAAATGAAAAATGACTGTGAAGAAAGAAGTAGATATTTTTGACTTGAAAATTTTAAAAATAATTTATTAGAATATGTTAAATAGCAATATAGAAAAAATAGAAAAAATAAAATATCCTCAAGAAATAATTAAAAAATATGAATTAAATGATAAAGATAAAATTTTTATAAAAAAATCTAAAGAAACTATAAACAACATAATAAATTGATTAGATAATAGATTACTTATAATTACTTGACCTTGCTATATCCATAACATAGATGAAGCTATAGAATATTGAAAAAAATTAAACAAAATAATAAAAACTCAAAAAAATGTTTTTATAGTTATGAGAGCTTATTTTGAAAAACCTAGAACAAATTTATGATGGAAGTGATTTATAAATGATCCAGATTTAGATGGAAGCTATAATATAGAAAAATGATTAGAATCATCAAGAAAAATTTTAATAGAATTAACTAAATTAGAAATACCCCTTGCTACAGAGTTTCTTGATATTATGACTTATAATTATATATATGATTTAATATCTTGGTGAGCTATATGAGCAAGAACTACAGAAAGTCAAGAACACAGAAAAATAGTTTCATGATTTAATATGAGTGTATGATTTAAAAACTGAACTTCTTGAGATATACAAATAGCTATAGATGCTATAAAAACTGCTAGCCAATGACATGCTTTTATATGAACAAATTTAAAATGAGAATTATGCAAAATAAAAACTAAATGAAACAAAAATTGACATATTATACTTAGATGATGAAATTGATGACCAAATTATGATGAAAAAAATATAAAAGAAGTTATAGAAAAACTTGAAAAAAATAATATACAAAATTGAATAATAGCTGATTTTTCTCATTGAAATAGTCAAAAAAATCATAAAAATCAAATAAAAGTACGAGAAGATATTTCAAATCAAATAAAAAAATGAAATAAAAAAATAGTTTGAGTAATGATAGAATCAAATATAAATGAATGAAATCAAAATTTTAACATATGAATTGATAATAAAAATAATTTAAAATATTGAGTCAGTATAACTGATGCTTGTTTAAATATAAAAGATACTATAGAAATAGTTCAAATGCTTGAAAAAGCAAAAAACTAGAAAAATATTTTTTCTAGTTTTTT
>CAZIGU010000004.1:0-12889 GCA_964538545.1 uncultured Candidatus Peribacteria bacterium | reverse complement strand
TTATTTGATAATTATTGTTTTAATTATACTTTTCTTCTTTTATAAAAATATATTATAGAAGCAAAAAGTATTGCTAAAGCTATTATAAAAATTTCTGTAGGTCAAGTTTGTACTTTTGTAGCTTGAGTAGAATCACCTTCAATATTACAAACATCATCTTTAAATACTGCTTTTACTACAAAATCTTCATAAACTATTTTATCTCAAGTTATTTCTATATCTATTTTATTTTCAGATACATTTTGAAATAATACTTCATTTTTATCAGCATCTAATTTATAAACATTGTAGCTACTTGCTTTTTCCACTTTATCCCAAGACAAAGTAGATCTAGATCTCATTTTAACTAATTTTATATTATTTATTGTAAGTTCTTTTTTGAAATCATCACAATTTACTTTTACTTCTTCTTTTTTTTCTTCAGCAACTGGTGCTAACATTTCAATATTTTTAACTTTAATTTTTATAGCATCTTTTTTATTTAAAGATAATCACATTTTATCTTTTAAATTTACATCTATGCTATATTCTCAATCATCTTTTGGTGCTGTAAAATTTCAACTATATTCTCAAGGAGATGATTCTTTTAGTTTTTCTAAAACATCATTTACAACTATTTCAACAGTTTCTAATCAAGCAGATGCTTTTACTTTTGTATTTATAACAGTAAGTCATTCTACTTCTGTATTTGGATCTAATTCTATAGATTTAAACTCTGGTCAAGAAGCTTGTATTTTAAATAAAACTTCTCAAGACGTAGCTATTTCTTTATCATCTGCATCTAATAAAACTCATTTTAATTTTTGTTCAGTTCAAGTTAATCATTTTAATTCATAAGTAAAAACTCATCAAGAATTTGATATAACTTCTCAAACTTCTTTATTATTTACATATATTTTTACTTTAGAGTTTTTATTTGTTTGTCAATTTACTTCTACATCTTTTGTTGATATAGTCATACCATTTTCAGGTGAAGATATAGATATTTCTCAAGAAGATTGAATAGTATTTCAATCTCATACTTCTACATTTGCTATTCATATAGCTTCATCATTTACCATATCTTGTATAGTTATATCATGATTTCATTTTGTTGTAAATTTAACTGCATTTTCAAACTTAACTATTCATGCATTTTCAGATTTAAAAGTATATGAATTATTTTTAATTCATGGAAAATCAGCTTTTGGATCTGTAGAAGACATTATAAGTATTTCTCAAACATATGAAGTATCTACTTTTCAAGATCTATCAACTGCTTTAATGGTTATATCAACTGTTTCTCACACTTTTACACTTTTAGGATTAACTTCAACTTCAAATTGGCTAACAGTAGCAAAAGAAGTAAGTGTATAAAAGGGTAATAGAAAACATATATATATCAATAATTTTTTCATAATTAAAAAATTAAATAATAAATTATTAAATTCATTTTATTATATTTTTAAATAAAATACAATATTTATATATTTACAAGTTTATTTTTTTATGTTAAATAAATATTTTTAAATCAAAAAACTTCTTTAATGCCCGATGTAATAAGTTGTGTATTATTGAAAATACTTATTATTTTAAATAAATGATCTATATCTAATTCAGATAATATATCGTCTATAAGAATAATAGATTGTTTTCAAGTTTTATCTTTAACAAAAGATATCTCTAAAAATTTTAAAAAAAGTATAAATATTTTTGTTTCTCATCTAGATAAATAATTAAATATTTCTACATCATTTATTAAAATATTAATATCATCTAAATGTGGTCAAATATTTGTTCTTCACAAGAGTATATCTCTTGAAAAATTTGTTTTATTATAATCTGATATAGATGATTTTATGTTTGATAAATCAACTTTTGTTTTATATATAAATTTAATATTTAAGTAATTTGAATTAATATAATTTGAAACCAAAGAAATATTTTTATTTATAAAATTTATATATTCAAGTCTTTTTTGATAAATTTTTTCAGAATAATCTAAAAACAAATTATCCCAAAAAACAATTTCATCTTGTTTTGATTTTCAATCTGAAATTCTTTTTAATATTTTATTTCTATTTTTTAATATTTCTTCATATTTTGAATAGGTATTTTTATAATCTATATCTGTATAAAATAAAGTATTATCTAAAAAATCTCTTCTATATTTAGGTCATAAATAAAACATATTCATACTAAAAGGTGTAAAAAAAGAAATATAAATAAGATTATTATGTAGTATTGATTTTGTTGCTTTTTTATCATTTAAAAATATTGTTTTTTTGTTTGTTGGCAAATCATAATGAAAAGTGATTTTATAATCTATATTTAAATTTGAAAAAATTGCTTCCAAAAAAAATTCTTTTTCTCAATTAAAAACTAGATTTTTATATTCAAAATCTAGTTTGTTTTGAAAAAGTACATATATAGAATATAAAAAATTAGTTTTTCAAATTCAATTATTACCTAAAACATGATTTTTATATTCAAAATTATCTATATAAAAATTTGAAATATTTCTAAAATTTTTTATCTTTAAAGATTTTAACATATTATTTCATAATATCTGATACAGCTATTTGATTTGCAACTATTTTTTGATTAGAACATTTTAAAAGTTTTATAGGTTCTATTTCTTTTTTTATCTCATCTTTTCTTAAAATATTTTTTTCTTTAGATATAACATTTACAGTCATAGGAACGTGTGTAGTATCTACTTCATTTAAAATATCTACATATTCTAATATAGAGTTTATACTAGTTAAAACTTTAGATGTATCTGCTGGTCTTATTTTTGATAAAGAACTAGCAATTTTTTCAATTTGCTCTTGTGTTATACTCATTTTTCATTATATTTAGTAATAATATTACTTTTGTAGTATATATTATTTATTTAAAAATCAAGTATGGATTTAAAAAAAAGTTTAGAAAATCGATTTAAAGATAAAGATATTTTATATAAATATAGATTAAAAACATCTGAAATATTTTTTGTATTTTCTTCAATATTATTTTTTACCAATTTATTTTTACTTTGAAATAAATTTCAAGAAATATTTTTTGCAAAAACCTTTATATTTACATATATTATGTTTATAACTAGCTTATGTTTTTATCTATATTTTTTAATAACTAAACATTTTAGTAAAAAATACAAATTATTAGTATCAATAATTTTAATTATTTTATATTTAATTTTTATTTTATCTTTTAGTTGATTACCTATATAAATATGAAAAAATTTTTATTTATTTTAAGCTTATTATTTATATATTCTTGTTCATCATCAAATAATACTACAGAAGAAAACAATAGTTTATTTACTTTAGAACCTTTTTCTAATAATTATTATTCTATAGATATACCAAATAAATGGATTTTAATAGATGAAAAATCTGACAGTCTTCCAAAGCCAAAATCTTGAGAAATAACTTTAGCATTAAAATCAAATGAATTAAAATATTGATTTTCAAATAATATACTTATATTAACTCAAGAATTAACTAAAAATATAGAACAAAAAGAATATTCTATGATAAATAATATTTGATCTTCAAAAGATTATTTAGAGTATATAAAATTAGATTCTTTAGATATAAATTTCAAAGATAATACTTCTTGAATTATATATATTTTTGAAGCAAAATATAATTCGAAAACACCAAAATTTAAATATATTCAATCTGCAAAAATATGTCAAAATAAAGCTCATTTAATAACTATAGCACTATCTATTGATACAAAAAAAACTACAGATTATGAAAATATTATAAAATCAATGACTTGTGAAACTATTAAAAAATAATAAAAATTATTTTATTTCTAAAAAAATATGAAACAAAAAATACTTAATTTATATTTTAAAATTATTTGATACCTAGCTAAAAAATATATCAAAAAAAATGATGTTTTAGTGCTATGAGTAACGGGTAGTATATGAAAAACTAGCCTTAGAACTATAGTAAGTGAAATATTGCAAAAAAATCTTACAGATAAAGTTATATATACTTCTAGTAAAAATTATAATTGAGAATTATGACTTAGTTTATCTATACTAAAAATATCTGATTATACTTGAACTTTTTTTAGTATGATAAATACTATATCAAAGTCATTTTATATAAGTTTTTTTAGCAAAAAATCATATGATATTATATTTTTAGAATACTGAATAGATCATATCTGAGAAATAGATTTTTTACTATCTATTGTAAAACCAAATATATGAATTATAACAAAAGTTGATAAAGTGCATTCTGAATGATTTTTAAATATAGAAACTATTGCAAATGAAAAGTATAAATTAGCTATAAATTCTCTAGATTACTGTTTTTTAAATTTTGATGATAATTTTTATCAAGAATATATAGAAACTATATTGTCTGAAAAGTTTTTCTATACAACAAATTATAAAGAATTTGATGAAAAAATTGATATAATTTGAAAAGATTATGAATTAAAAAAAGAGCTTATAAATACAAGCTATAAAATTTATTCAACTTTTAATTTATTTCTAAATTGAGATAAAAAAATAAATATAAAATCAAATACTATATGAACAGAAAATATATGATATATTTCTTTATGATATAAAATTCTTGATATACTTTATAATAAATATTATTCTAAATCTTTTTTTGAAAATAAAGAAGAGGAAGAAATAAATTTTAATATGCAGTATTCTAGATTTAATATATTGGAATGAATAGAAGACAATATAATAATTGACTCTAGTTACAATGCTTCTCCTCTTAGTATGAAAACTATAATAGAAAATTGAAAAAATCTAAGAGATTTACTATTTCCTGATTATAAGATAATACTTTGTTTGTGAGATATGAGGGAATTATGAAATTATACTAAAAAAGAGCATGAAGCTCTATGAATACTTGCCAAACAAATAACAGACATAGTTTATATGGTTTGAGAGTCTACAAAAAACTATATGTATCCTGTATTTTATGAATATTCTTATCTAAATTGAGTTTCTATACCTAGAGAAACAGCTAAAGATTTTATCAAAAAAGATGATGTAAGTTTAATATGATGAAATATGTTTCATAAAGATATAAATCATAGAAAACTTGTATATGCTAAAAAAAGTTGAGAAACTATACAAGCAACTCAAACTAATGAAAATATAAAAACTTACAAGTGTTCAAATGTTTTATGAAGAGATTTAAGAGAATATTTAACAAAAAACAAAAAAGAAAAACATATAATAATATTTAAGTGAAGCCAAAATACTATATTTATGGAAGAGGCTATAAAATTTGTATTAAAAAATAAAGATGACTCTATAAAACTATGTAGACAAGAGTATTTTTGGATAAAAAGAAAAAAAGATTTTTTTAAAAAAAATAATTGTGCTTTTATAAAATAATTATGTTTAATTGTAAAAGAAGTTATAGATTTATTCTATAACTTCTTTTACTTTTTTCAAAAGAGTATATCAAACTCAAAGTTGAATCAATTGTTTTGATGATAGATGTGGTAAACTTATACTATATCTTCTTATGATAGCTTCTTTTAAAGATTCAATATCTTTTATGTTATCTAAAGAATTTTCAAACATAAAATCTTCTATTTTATCATAATTTATATTGTTTTTTACTTCTATACATTCATATACTTTTATTTCTTCATAACTTAATAATGGCAATTTTTCTTCTTTTTTATCATCATCATAATATCATTTTTTTAGTATTTTCATAAGAGCATATTTTTTTCAAACTATATGTCAGCTTTTTTCTATATTAAAATGTCAAAATAAATCATTTTTAATCATATCAAAATCTTTTTCTTCAATTCTTATGATTCAATCTGCTTTTAATTCAGCAAGCAAATCATTCATTTTATAGATTTTTTCCTCATTATCTTTAAAAACTAATACTTTAGTTTCATCTTTTTCTCTTATAATTTCTTGTTTTTTACTTTCTTCTTGAGAAGTTCAACAATAAGGACAATTTTTGAAATTTGAAGAAATTTCTTTTTTACAACTTTTACAACTATGTTTTAATTTTTCTTTACAATTAGGACAATATACATAATCTTGTTTTACTTCAAAATTACAATTATAACAAAAATGTTTTTCTTTTTCATTTAATATTTCTATATTATTATGATTTTGAGTAGAATCCTCTATAAAATCTTTCTCAAAAAGAGTTTGACTAGGTCTTATAAGAAGATATATAATCAATCAAAAAGGAGTTAATAAAATAGGTATAAGTATAGCAATTATTTGAAAAAATATATTATTTGTTCTATTTATAATATCACGAATTACCCATATAATTATAGAAATCCATACTATAAAAAAATAAATTATTATAAGTTTTAAAAATCACTCTAAAGTTATATTATCAAAAAGTTTTGATAATATAGATATATAATCAAAATTTATTATTGTTTCCATATTTTAACTTAAATTATTAAATTTCCATTTTTCTATTTCTTTATGATTTCAAGAAATTAAAATATCTGGTACTTTTAATCACTCAAAAACTTCAGGTCTAGTATAGTGAGGGTATTCTTTTTTTCAATTTAATTTTTTTGAAAAACTCTCTTCTTCATAACTGAGTTTATTTCATAAAACTCAAGGCATAAGTCTATTTAATCAATCTATAAATATTTGAGAAGCTAACTCTCAAGAAGTAAGTATATACTCTCAAATACTTACTTTATAATCTACATATAAATCTATAATTCTTTGATCTATTCATTCATAATGTCAACATATTATTATAAAATCATTTTCTTTTAATTTTTCATAATAATCTAATATCTTTTCTTGATTTAACAAATCTCAAGATGGAGTAAAATATATAATTGGAATATTTTTTCACACTTTATCAAAAACATGAAAAATAGCCTTTTGTAAAGGAATTGCAGATATTACTTGCCCATGAGTTCAATAAGCTTTTGAATCTACTCTTTTTGAAGGTTTTATAGAAAAATCATTCAATTTGTAAATATTTATTTCTATCAAATTTTTATCTATAGAATTTTTTAAAATACTAGTTTTTAAAAAACCTTCAAAACTTTCAGGAAAAATAGTTATAATATGTATTTTCATAACTTATTTTATTTAAAAATATTAAAGAAAAAATCTGCAGAATCTCATAAAAAATCTAATATATCATCTCCATCATCAATATATTCTGTTTTATTATTTACTATTTCTTCCTCTTTTTTTTGCCTATAATTCTTAACCAATATATTAACTACTTGCTTAAGTATTTCTTCTTCTTTTTGAGATGCATCTATTATATAATCACATATTTTATGAGCTTTTTCTAATTCTATTTTTAAAGAATTTAATCTATTTTGAAGCTCATCTTCACTCATAAAATCTCATCTTTTTTCTATTCTTTCTTTTAATTTGTTATCATCTATAGATAAAAATATTGTTTTGTATTCTATTCAATTATACAAGTTTTTTTTAAGTTTTTCTAATCAATTCATATCAAGCTCTTTGATGACAACTTTATCTTTTTTGATTCATTCTTTTATATCTTCTATAGATGATCAATAATAATACATATTATGAACTTTTGCATATTCTAAAAACTCATTTTCATCTATCATTTTTTCAAATTTAGAATTTGATATAAATTTAGCATCTATTCAATCTAATTCACTTTCTCTTTTAGGTCTTGTTTTGTAAGAAAGAGGAAAAAACATTTTTTGATTTGTATTTATTTTTTGTAAGTTTTTTATCAAAGTTCATTTTCAAGCTCAGGAAACTCACATTATAAAGTATATTTTTACCATATTTTTATAATCAAATAGTATTTTTTATTTTTTTGTATTTTAAATCTACAATATCATTTGCAAATTTATTTCAATAATCTATTTTTTTTTGTATTAAATCTGGATTTTCTTTTAAGATTTTATATTTTTCTCTAGCTTTTTTAAAATAATTCATCATAATTTCAAAAAGCTCAATTTTAGCATGTCAATATCAATAATTTCATTTTTTATATTTTTGACTAATTTCTTTTATTTTATCATCATTTGCAAATAATTTTATCAGAGAAAAAACTATACATTCTTCTGGATCTTTTGGTTCCTCAAGGGTTTTATCATCTGTTTTTATAGACATAATTATTTTTTTTATTTCTTTTTCATCTGCAAATATAGGTATAAAATTTCAGTAAGATTTACTCATTTTTCTTCAATCTATTCATAATATAACATTTGTGTTTTTATCTATATGATATGATGGTAATTTAAAAATATCTTCATTATATGTAGAATTGAAACTTAGAGCTATATCACGAGCAAATTCTAAATGTTGAATTTGATCTTTTCAAATAGGAACTATATCAGCATCATAACTTATAATATCAGCACTCATCAAAATAGGGTAATTAAAAGTTGCCATATTTATAGAAGAATTTTTATTTTGAGAATCTTTAAAAGCATGACTTCTAAGCATCAAACTATATGGAGTAACACTTGATAATATCCAAGAAATATCATTTATTTTTTGTATATTTGATTGTTTAAAAATAATTATATTTTCATCATCTATTAAAGACATATATTCTATTAAAATATTTTGAGTATATTCTTTTAATTTTGTTTTATCATGGACACTTGTCAAAGAGTGATAATCAGCAATAAACAAAAGAGCTTCATTTCAAGAAGCTAATTGTATAAATGGCTTTATTGCTCAAAAATAATTTCATATATGTAGTCAATTTCAAGTTGGTTTGACTCATGTTATTATTCTTTTCATATTCTTTTGTTATCTGATAATTAGTTTTTCTTCTTTTATTTCAAAAGTTAATTTATATATTCAACTTTCTGTCAAAACTTGCAATTCTCAATCTCTAACAGGATAAAATCATTTTATTTTTTCTGATTTTCATTCTATTTGTCATCTATAAGTTAAACTTTTTGTTTCTGTGTACAATCTAGAATTTGGTTCAAAAATCCATATTTTATTATTCATAAATAAATATACATAATTTAAATTTATTCTAGTTACAAATTTAATATTTTTATCTTCTAAATTATAATTTTTAGGTAGTTTATTTAAAGTTATAGTTTGAAGTTTATATTTTGGTTGAGTAAATAATTTTACCAATTCTAAATTATTTTTAAGTAAAAATATTCATCAATCTATTCACATAGAAATTATTTTTCAAATATCTTTTTTATCTTCTTCTTTTAAGTAAGGAACTCAAGCAGTATATGAATCACTACTAAAAGAGTGCTTGTATATCTGAGTATCATCTGCTAAATATATATTTCAATTATATGAATCTATAAAGTTACTTTTTCCCCATTTTTTTTGTCATATAACATTTATATATTTAAAAGTTCAATTTTTGTTAAATTTAACAACTCTAGATTTTTTTGTTATTATTACTATAGAATCTCCATCTGAAATTCAATCTATAAATTCATCATCTACTTCTAGTTCTTTAAATAAATTATTTTTTACAGATTGTCCTGGAATAATAGGTCAATAAAGAGAAATTTTTGATAAAACATACAATTTTTTATTTAGTTCTATCATTTTAATTGTATCTTTAAAATCTCATTTAAAAACAAGATTTTCTGAACTAGATTCAAATATTTCTATTTGATTAAATTGTTTTTTAATTATTGATATATCATTTTCAATTTCTTCAATATCATTTAAAAACATTTTTTTTTCTTTTACTGATGTTATAAGTTCCTCTGCCTTTTTAATATTTAAATCAAAAACTTCAGGAGTTTGAATATTTTGATTAGCAACTCTTATGAATTCTCTTGCTTTTATAAGTTCTGTTTTACTTTGTTCTTCTGTTTTTCATACTGAAGTTTGAGATATTATTCAAGTTATTATATTAAAAAGAAGTATAGAAGACAGTAATATTCAAAATATAAAAATAATATTTTTAAATGTTCTTCATTTTGATTCTATTTTCTCTTTAAACAAAAGATAATAAGCTATTATTTTTTTTGATAAATCATTATCTAAAAATTTAAAAGCAATATTTTTGGTTTTTTCAGAAAAAATAGATTTTTTTTCAAGTCATTCAAATATATATTCTATTGATAAAATAGAAGTATTTTCTTCAAATTTATCATCTCTTAATATATTTAAAATTGAATTATTTAATAAATCTATATCTTCTATTTTAGATAAATCTTCTCAATCATTTGTAGTTATAGATATATCTAATTGATTATTTGATAAAATTATTTTTTCATTTGACATCAGCCTTCAACTAGAAATATATGAAAATGAGTTTTTATGGTTATCTTCACTTATTTTTATAAATTCTTTTTTAGAGTTTATAAGATAACAACTTCAGTCTCATACTTTTGAAAAATGAAAATTATTATTTTCTAAAAGTCAGATAATTATATTTATTTTTAAATCTTCTTCATAATTATTTAAAAGAGTTTTTATAAAAAAATTTACACTTTCTAAAGTAATGCTAAATTTGTTATATGAATCTTTGTTATCTATATTTTCAATAGAATCATCTATTATTTTATTTAAAATCAAATCTATTATTTTTTTTTCTTTAGCCGATATAACTACAAATAAATCTAAATCATTTCATAAATTTAAATGTTTTTGAAAAACTTTATTTTCTCATATATTTGATTCAAAATTATCAATCTTAGACTTAAACATATTTTTATACAATTAAATAAATATATTATTTAATATATTTATAAAAAGATTTTTTGCAATACAAAGTTTTTAATAAAAAAAGATTTTTATAAAATATATAAAAATCTTTTTTTATTAAAATTATCCTTTGAAAAATTTTTCAAATATATCATCCCATATAGAATAATCCATGTTTTTATATAGCTCATTTAAACTTTTATGTTCAAATAAATTTCTTCATAATCATAATCACTCTATATTATATCACATTTTATATAAAATAGTAGATCATATATCAAAAGTTTGTCATAATTTATCTATTTGTGTGAAGTTTTTATTTTCAGAATCTAAAATCATAAAAGTTAATTTTCTTTTATCTTTATTTTTATGAAGAGTTGTTATACTATTATTCATTTCCATAGCATAATGATCTGAAACTAAAACTATCAAAGTATCTTTATAATTAGGTGATGATTGAAGTTTTCTGACAAAATCTCAAACAAGTTTATCACTACAATGATATGAATTTAATACACTTTTTTTATTATTATTGTATTTTAAATCTCAACAACTTTTAGAAATAGTTCAACTATCTCAATGTGTATCAAGAGTTAGCATAAAAAGTGCAAATTTTTCATTTTTATTTGATAAATTTTCATATTTTTTATACACCTCTTCAAATAAAGTATCATCATATAATCACCAATCATGTATATATGATTTTACATTTACATCCTTTAATATTTCATCTCTTCATTTAACTTCATCAAATCAATGAGTTTTATAAAAATCTCATTTTCAAGCAAAATTTATATCAGCACCTCATATATAATTTAAATTATATCAATCCTTTTTTAAAAAATCTCACATACAATATGCTTTTGACATAAATCAATTTTTTAAAGATCAAGTTGAATTCTCTTCTCAAACTTTTGCTTTTATTGGTAATCAGCATTGACTTCAAACCATTCAAGCAATAGTCCAATAAGACATATAAGACATATCTATATTTGAAAAATATGTAGATTCTTTTTTAAGAGAATTTAAGTTTGGAGTTAAATTTGGAAATATATCATTATTTAGATATAGATTTTCAAAACTTTCTAAATATATAAAAACTAAATTTTTAGTATTTATATCATTTTTTATATTCTCTGGAATTATATAGTTTTTTTCAAAATCAATATCATATTTAACAGTATCTTTTTTAAAATAAAATCAATTTAAATTTAAAATGTTATTTGTTAAAGGATGAATTATAAAAGATAGAAATAAAAAAGAAAATGATATTGCTTTTATTTTATTATTTTGTTTTCTTTTATATTTTTTATTTTTTAATAATCTAATAGTCCATATAGTATATCATAATCACAATAAAAAAGTTAAAAATCCTATTAAAATTATTTCTATAGATGATGATATTCAAACTCATTCTTTTCAGTATTGAAGATGATACATAACTGATGCATCAAATCAATTTCATGTAAAATAATTTGCAAATATATATAACAATGAAAGCAGAAAAAACACTATAGTTCATATAGAAAACATAATAGTGTTAAGTTTTGATTTAAAAGATATTATAGTTCAGATAAGTAATATTAAAAAAGCTATAAATAACATTTAATTATTGTTAATGATTAGAAAATGTTTATTTTAAAATTTTAGTATTTTAATGATTATATATTTTATAATTAAAAGTCAAATTTAATAATTTTGTGTGTTATTTTGACTATAAAATACTATTTCTTGATTTATCAAAGTTTCTACTTTTGGGCTTATATGATTTATTTTTGATACATATATAGTATCATATTTTTTTAATGCACTATAATTTTCTATAGGTATAGGTTCTTTTGTATTTCAATTATAATATGGATCTAAAACATAAACATTATATCATCGTCATATATAACTTACTGCTCTATGTCATCTTGGAGTTTTTATAAAAATTTCAAATGTATTTGCTTCTCAATTTCTAAATCTTTCTATAACATAATTTTTAAAATCATTTAAACTTAATCATATTAGATTTCACTCTTTTTCTAATTCTTTCATTATTCTTTTAGCTCATCATTTATAAACAGGAGTTATATCTAATTTTTGTAAATTTTTCTCACTAGTTATAGAACAATAAGTCATTCAATTTTCATCAACTATATTTGGAGATGATAAAATTTTTATTTTTTTTTGATTTTTATTTTCTACAATAACTGTTTTTGTCTTTTTTGTTTTATCTGTTTTATCTTCTGTTATTTCTGTTTTATTTTCTTGAATATCTTGTGA
>CAZIGU010000003.1:0-24075 GCA_964538545.1 uncultured Candidatus Peribacteria bacterium | reverse complement strand
TAAAAAAATTGCAAAAAATATTATTAGTTATAATCAAACCCCTCCAACCCTTCCATTAATAAAGGAAGTGAGTTTAAAAAATTAATTAGTTCTCACCCCCTTATTTAAGGGAGGAGTTATAGGTGGGTTATAAAAATAAAAGAAGAGGAACTGTGTTATGAAAAATTGCAAAAATATTATTTTGTATTTAAAAAAAAAATATATAATTGAAAAAATAATTAAATACCTAATATGATAAATACAAATATAAATAATAACTGGAAAGAAATATTTAAAATAGAATCTGAAAAAAAATATTTTCAAGATATATTAAAAAAATTAGAAAATGAATATATAGGAGAAAAAACAATTTTTCCTAAAAAAGAAGAAATTTTTAATCGATTTTTATTAACAGATATAGATAAAACAAAAGTAATTATATTATGACAGGATCCATATCATTGACAAAATGAAGCTCATTGACTTAGTTTTTCTGTGCAAATATGAACTAAAATACCTCCTAGTTTAAGAAATATTTTTAAAGAACTAAAGCATGATTTATGAATAGATAATCAAAATAAATGAGATTTAACTAATTGGACAAAATCATGAGTTTTATTGTTAAATAGTATACTTACTGTTATAAAAGATTCTCCTGCAAGTCATAAAAATATATGATGGGATATTTTTACAGATAATATAATAAAATATATAAGTGAAAAAAAAGAAAATATAGTTTTTATATTATGGTGAAATTATGCTATAGAAAAAGAAAAGTTGATTGATTCGAAAAAACATTTTATTATCAAATCACCTCATCCATCTCCTTTTTCAGCTCATAGATGATTTTTTGGAAGTAAAGTTTTTAGTAAAACAAATAATTATTTAAAATCAAAAAATATAACTGAAATAAACTGGACTATCTAGTTATAATTCAAGTAGAAAAAACTCATTCTAAACTACAATAAACTCTTATCTCAAAAGTATCTAAATAAGAAATATCAAATTTTATTTTTACAATAGAATTATATGAAAAATTATATTTTTCTATTTCATCTCAAGTATCATCATAAAGTCGTATTTTATATATGAAATGATCTTCATTTTGTGGATGAGACTCAGAAGATATATTTAAAAAAAGTTCATCTCAAACTATTTCATACTCAGGAAAATGTATATCCTCTATATTAGTTAAATTATTTGAATCTATAGGATAATTTATCTCTTCTTCAAAAACTACAAAATCATCTTTATGTGTATCACAAAAAGGACAAAAAAAATCATTTCATAAACTATCAAAAAATGTGTTTTTTTGAATTCATAAGTCTTCATCTCATTTAAGCTCATCATATATATAATCACATCAACTACAATGATATTTCATAATATAAAATTAGTAAATAATAAAATTATTATAAAAAAATAAAAAATAAATCAAAATGATTTATTTTTTATTTTTTTAGTAATTTACTCAGAAATTCAAAGTATTATTTATATTATATATTCAAGCTTCTTTCAAAGTATTTATTTTAGCTCAATATCTTATTCTATAAATATCTGTTCTAAGACTTCAAGAGGTATTTATATTTTTTGGCAAAGAAATTATATTTTTTGATTTAAAATTTTCTATATCTGTACAAGTATCCCCTATACATCAACCAAATCATATAATTCAATCATAATCTCATAACAAAGATTCTATATAAGAATTTGTTATATTATATCAAGCTCATATAGTTTTTACTTGTATTTCTAAATAATTATCTTGTATGTTATTGTCTCAAATATATAAAACTCATAAATCTACACTTCAAGTACTTATATCTATAGATAAATCATCTATATAAATAATTTTTGATAAAATTTCTTCATTTCAAGATCTATCTTTTATAGAAAAATCAATTTTATATTTTCAATATGTCAATCAAGAAAAACTAAAAGAAGCATTATTTTCGCTTAAAATTCAAGTAGCATAAGAATAATTTCATATATAATTTGCTCAATCCCATTTTAATATACCTAATTTTATAGAAGATGTGTCCAATAAAATATTATCTGAATAATTATAATTAAAATAAAAACTTCCTAAAGGTAAAAGTAAATTATCATCTATAGAAGTAGAAACTACTGGTTTTATTATATCTATAATATTTAAGCTAAATGGAGTTCATCTATAAGTATTATTAACAAATCAATTAGAGGTAACTGCTTGATATAAACAATTTAAGTCCAATCAATTACCACATCAATTTTTTCTTTCTATAGATATATTATCTCAATAACTAATATATTTAAAACTATCAATAACAACTGAATTATTTTTTAAAACTAAATCACTTGATATATTCAAACTAGCTATTTTATCTGCAGTAAATCAAGAAAAATAAGTATTATTATTTGATATAACAAAATATCAATTTCAAGAAATACTTCAAGAAATTATAGTATAATTATTTCAAATTCATAAAGAATTTTCTATAACATATCAAGATATATCAATATTTGATGAAGATAGATTTTTTAATTCTATATATTTTACATCTCAAGAGTTCATCACTTCATTTATTATTATAGAAGCTGATATTTTTGAAAATACTGTTTTATTTTGATAGACAGTGTCATAACTTCAAGTCAAACTTATTTCTGATAATCAATAAGTTATTCAAGTATTTGACAAAGTTAATATTCAAGTATTTGTTCAAGGAATAAAAGATAAACTATCTATAGAAGCACTAGATCAAGATAAATAAAAATTTGAAATATTTAAATAATTTGAAATATTTTCAGAAAAATTTAGATATATTTTTTTATCTCATTCATCAAATCTAGAAGAGATTATAACAACTCATACTCAATCTATAGAATTTATATTTGATATAATAACTAAATTATTTTTTTCATCTTTTAAAGAAGTATTTGATATTATCTCAACACTTGGAGTAGAAAAAGTATCTATAATTTCTTTTTCTTCCAAAGATAGCATAACTAAACTTCAGGATATAGCTTTATTTAATATATTAAAAGAAGAAACTGATATAGAAGTATCATTTAAATTTCAAGTCAAAATTTCAGAAAAAGTAAGTTTTATAGTATCTATTTTTCAATTATTATTTTGATCAAGAGTATGACTTGTTAATAATTGTGGTGATATTTTTTCATTTATAGAAATATTTGAAAAAATATCTAATAAATTATTATAATTATCTTTTAAAGATGTAGAATTATATGATACTTTTATATCAGGAGATGTTCAAGAAACTCAAGATATAACATACTCTATTTTGTTTCAAACTATATTTCAAGAAGATAAACTTCAAGAACTAATTGTAAATCATGATATATTTCAAGTAAGATTTTCTGAAAAAGTAAGTTTTATTTTATCTCATAAATAATCTAAGTTTGTGTCAAGTAATTCTTTTTTCACCAAAATAGGTTTTGATTTATCATTTATAACTATATCTACTTTAGAGCTAGCTTGATTATTTGATAAATCTTTATAATTCGTATTTGATAAAAAATTTAAAGTCATATTTCATGCATTTGTATCAAAATCTATAGATTCAGATAAAGAAATATTTACATTTTTTCAAGAAACTGATAAACTAGATATTCAAAGTCAAATAATAGAATTATTTATACTAAAAGATGAAATATCTGTTGTAGAAGACATATTTTCACTAAATACAACTTCTAATTTATCAAATTTTCAATTTGTATTTTCATCATATATATTTACTTCTTTTATTCTAGGTTCTGCTTTATCTATACTATTCATATTTCAAGAAGACATTTTTCTTCAAGCTTGATCTGATATAATTCAAGAATTATAAACTATATTTGGAGTTATAGAAGTTCAAGTAAATACTTGATTAAATGATAATTCTAAAATAGTTTTTCATCATATATTAGAATGTAAATATATTCAAGAAAAAGTATTATCATTAACAGTAAATATATTAGATATATTTAAAGAATTTATATCTATAGTTTCATTGAAAAATACTTTTATTCAATTTATATCCCCATAACCATCTCATCTAGTTTCAATTTTTTCTATGAAAGGACTTATAGAGTCTATTATAAATTCATTTGATAACATATAACTAGATTCATTTCATAAACTATCTTTTGCTTTTAGTCTAAATTTTGCAAAATTTGTATCAATAAGAGGTAAAGTATAATTATAACTTCAATTGTTAGAAATATTTTCCATTATATTTAGCCAACTTGTTCAATTAAAAAAATCTAAAGATATAGGATTTGAGGACAAAGAAGCACCTGAAGTAAATATATTATTTTGATTCCATGTAATTCATATATTTACTCATCAAGAATAAATAATTCAAGTATTAAAAGTAAATATATTATCTTGTATAAAAGGTCAAGTTTTATCTAAAATTATATTTATACTAGAGTTATTTGTATTGTTTATTTTATAAGATTTATCATAAACATAAGCAATAACTTCATAATTTTGTCAATCATTTTCATCTATAGGAGCTACAAAATTGTAATTCCAATTAGCATAATTATTTGTAGTAGATGTAGCTAATATTTGCTCATCATTAACAAAAGAAGTTCAATTCCAATATAAATTTCCCTTTTTAATAGATATTTTAACACTTGATACTCAAGATAAATTATCACTAGAAGTTCAAGATATATTTATACTTCATGAAAAATAACTTCAAGAACTATTTGTTATAGACAATACTGGTAAAATAGTATCTCAAAAATAAGTTATTTGATTTGATAAAGCAGTATTTCATACGCTATCTGTAGACTTTAATCTCAATTTATAAGTATTTCAATTATTGATAGTTATTCAAGATAATATATTTGTAGATAAATTATAATTACTTCAAGAAAGTATAGCTAATTGATTAAAAACTTCATCATTAACAAAAGTATTTCAACTTAAATATTTAGAATTACTCTGATTAAAAAAACTATAACTTATAACTCAACTAGATAGATTTAAATCAGATATAGTAGAAGTTAAATCTATTCAAGAAGTGTTTATATAAGTGTTTGTTCGTGGTGTAGAACCTCATAATCAAGCATAATCTATAACTATATTTGGAAATGTAGAATCTACCTCAAAACTCGTTCATATAAAACTAGAAGTATTTCATACATTATCTATAGCCTCTATTTTTATCTTAGCTGTTGTAGTATTTGTACTTGCAGGAACTGACCAAGTATAAGTTCAATTATTTGATATATTAGAAACTATATTATAAAAATCTGTTCAATTTATAGAATAATATAAATTTATAGGATTAGTTTTTAATCATCATACATCTGTTATATTTCAAGTATTCCAAATAATATTATAATTAGATCATCATTTTATTTTTCAAGATACTGGAGAAGTTAAAGGAGAATTCATAATTGGAGTAACTTTGTCTATGGAAAAAACTCAAGTTTCTATAGAAGAATTATTTCAAACCATATCATAAACTGTTATTTTAAGTTTATAATCATTTCAAGAAATTCTATCTGAAATATTCCAAACATATGGTGAGGTATTTGCTCAAGTTCAGATCAAATTCCAATTAGTTCAATTATCAGAACTATATTCAAATTTAAGATAATTAACTCATATATTATCACCTATTCAAGAAAAATTTATATTTAAGTTATTTCAACCATATACTCATCAAGAATTAGGATTTGATATACTTCAAACAACTGGATTAGTATTGTCAACTGTTATAGAAGCCAACGTAGTTCAGGTATTTATTCAAGAAGTATTTGAAGCTTTTAATTCAACTTGTTTAACAGAGCTTGTTAAAGAAGGAGTTAAACTAGCAATACTATATGTAACTATATTACTTAAATAATTACAAGTTATTCATACTCAAGGTGAAGCACAAGATATATTTGAACCATATCATAAAGTACCTGCATTTAACCAAATATGATTTATATCAGTATTTATTATAGTAGTTTTAATTTGTAAACTATCTCAAGATTTAGCATATGATGTATTATTTATAGTTATATCTTTTATAGATGTATTTGAGAAATTTGGAACATTTGTATCTATATAAAAATTATCACAACTACTAAGTAATCATATGTTATTCATATTATCATAAGCAAAAACTCACCAAGCATAATTTTGATAATTTAACAAAGTTATATTTTTAGTTAAACTATTCAAATCAGTATGATCATAATCTATATAACTTCAAGTACAAGTTTTCCAATCATAAAAAGTAGAAGTTCATTGAAAAAATCTAAGTTTATATCATTTTACTCAAGATCAATTTCAGTTATCATCATTTACAGAAAACCAAGAAAAATCATCTGTTAAAACTCATATTACTTTTTGAGGTCATTTATTTAATATATTTGGTACTCAAGGTCATAAATTGTCATATTTTATATTTATAGCATTTGAAGTTGAAATATTTCAATTCAAATCAGTAGCTATAAACCTAGCTTCATAATAACTTCATGAAACAAGTCATATAGAAGATAAATCAACATTTATATTATGAGTTCAAGAAACAAGTTTAGAGTCATCTATTATATAATAATATTTATTAGGGCTTGCGTTTCATCAAACTCTTGTAAATTCTATTTTTGTATATCAAGAAGATTTTAGATTTTCACTTGTTGTATAAGTAAAATTAAGACTTCAAGTATAAAAATTATTGTATAAAGAATTTGTATTTTTTACAAAACTAATTTCAGGAACTATATTGTCTATGATTTTAATTCCTCAAGTTCAATAAGCATAAGATCATTCAACTGGCAATCAATAAACTGCTCAAGTAGACATATTTAAAACTCAAGAAAAACTAGTAGTTCAAATATCATCTATTTCTATATTTACTCTATCTCAAAAAACTGAAGAAACTGTTTTTCAAGTAAAAATATTTCATCATATATCAACTAAAAATCAAGTAGCACTATGTGCTCAAGTAAAGGTATTTAAATCTATATCATACAAAACTTGTAAATTAGTTTTTGAAGTCATTTTTGCTTCTAAAACAGTAGGATGAGGAACTATATCAGAAACTATGGTTCAAGTAGCGCTTCATACTTCTCATAAATCTCAGCTTTTTCACATTATAGCTACATAAACTACATAGTTTCATCAAGATAAAGGATTTAATAAACTATCTGTTGTCAAATTGCTATTTCAAGTCCATGTAGTTGCTCAAGAATCAGCAACAAGTCAAACATAAGTTCAAGTAAAAACTGTATTTTCAGGAAGTATATAAATTCTATAAGATTCAAAAGTATTATTTGCTAATCAAGAAGACCAAGTTACTTTTAAATCTCTTCAATCTACTCATTCCCAATCACTATCATTATCAATTAAAGATATTGCAGATCAAGACATAGAAGGTGGTAAAGCAACTTTGTTTACAGTTCTAGTTTTATTTGATTCATTTCAAGTTTCATCTTTACAATAAATATTTACAGTATTTTCTCAAATATTCATATTTGAATTTGGTAAAGACACTGAGATACTTGTATTTGCAGTAGCTGATTGATATCAAGAATTAAAACCATTCATTGTAATTTTATAACTTCAATCTTCACTACATTTAAAATTAACTGTAGAGTTAGCAGTTGTTACATTGGCAGGACTAATTGATAAATCAATATCTGGTATAGAAGGAGAAGTAATATCTTTTGTTATATTTACATTTGAAGAACCGATATCTCAAATTTCATTTTTTACACAAACATAAATAGTATTTAATCAATGATTTAAAATTGAGTTTTGTATATTTTTATTCATTGTATTTCAATCATAAGTGGTCCAATCTAAAACCACAACTCAACTTGAACATATTCAATCTCAATTTACTACTATTTTATAACTTCAAGTTTGTGTTGCTGAAAAAGATAAACTAGAGTCATTAGAAGAAACTAATTCTGGTGAAATAGAAGAAATATTTACATTTGGAGCATTTGGAGTAACTACTGTCAAAACTAAATTAGTTTTTCTATCTTCATTGTCAAAATTTGTGTTTGAGTCATTTGGATTTATTTCATTATTATTTTCGTCTTTAGCATAAAAATCAGTATAAGAAAAAGTTTTATCTCATATGGATGAAAGTGTAGTTATTCAGGTTTTTTTAAAAATAGCAGTTTTTCAGTCTGAATCACAAGATTCATATATTAAACTTTCATTATTTCAAAGTCAAATTTGAGATAAATTAACTGTTACAAGTCATCAATCTATATTATTACATCAATTATAATCTTTTACTTTTACATAAATATTTGTTGAATCAACTCAATTTGAAACTATAGATGATTTTGAAAAATAATAATCTGTAATATGAGGTTTTACATTTACATAGATAGTTTTTGAATAATTAGCTCAGATTATATCTGTATTGTCTAAATTTGATTTTCATTTAAAATAATAATTTATTATATTTTCATATGATGATATATCATTTGATACAGTTATAGATGATCATATTTTTCAAAGAAACATAGTTTTAGTATTTAAAACTATTGGTTTAGATGTGTTTGTTATTTCATAAGAAAATCAACTAAAACTACTATAAGCTCATATTGGTATAGGATTTATAGTATTTGAAAAATCTATAACTCATTTTAAATTAACTCAGTCATAAGAAAATTTAGAATTATCATTAAAGTAGAAATTAACAAACATATTTTTAATATCTATTCATGAATTATTTTTTCATTGAATATCTAAACTAAACTTATCACCTGGATATAAAGAATAATTAGATGAATTTGAAACATTATTTATTTTAAAAGCTGTAACATCTAGAGATCAAGATGCAAAAGCAAAATATATAGTATGAGATATACTATTAATTAAAAATAATATCAAAATAAAAACACGAAAAAATATCATCATAATCATATAGAAAATTATAAAACTATATTTTATTTTTATTTTTATTTTTTATGAATTCACAAAAACTATTTTTTATTTTAGTTTTTGTGAATTTTATTAAATATTATTTATACTTATAATATAAATTTCTATAAATACTCGACAATTAAAATATTATTCTAATTCCCAAGGGCTTGATTCAAAACTTCTTTGATTTCAAGCTGTATCTGTAACTGTTCATATAACTTTTAAATACTCACCTGGTAAATCTGGAGTTGTTATATTAAGAACTTGCGTTCTTGTTCAAGTTCATGATACTAGCGTAACACTTCATCATACTGCTGAATCATCTGAATAATTTGCTAAAGATAAACCTGTTAATGTAACATCTTCACTAAAATATATTATTCAAGTTCATGTAGTATTGTTTCATACATTTATACTATCTCAATCATGATAAGGCATTATTTTATCTATATTTGTTATAACTATATTTTTTTGTACCTGATTTCATGCCACATCTGTAAATACAACATTTTCATTTATATTTGAACTATATGTCTTTGTATATGTTGTATTTCACGTCTTAGTCCATCAAGATGGTGCTCGTCATCCATCTTCATTTAATGTAACTGTTACTACTACACCTTGATTTGTTGGATTTGTATTACTATATCATACTTCTGCTGTTGGTGCTGTAGTATCTGCAGCTTCATTTACTGTAATTGTAAAGCTATCTGAATTAGAATTTCCATCGTTATCTGTTGATATAACACTCAAGTTGAATGTTCATGTTTGTGTTGGTGTTCCACTTATTACTCATGTTGTACTATTAAAACTCAATCATGTTGGTAGTGTTCAAGTTAGTGTATAACTAGTTATTGCATCTCAGTTTGTTAGTGTAACATAATCACTAATATTTAGATTTGTTATTGCTGTACCACTTGTATATGTTTGATCTGGTACATCTCACATAATAGGTGCTGATTGTCTAACAAGTCACAATATAGCTTGTTCTATAGACAAAATAGCAGAATCAACTTGTTGTTGAGTAGAAGAAAAATTATCTCTTATGTTTATAGCATTATTTATTGCTGTAGTTAAAATTTGATAAGAATCAGAAGTATATAAAGATGAATTATATCATTGTGCTTGTGATATTTTTGTTATTAAAGTAGTTTTATTAACTCAAGACTCTATATTATTTAAATCTCAAACTGTTAATTCTCATCTTTTATAAGCTTCAACTTGTTCTCTAGTTATAGTTCAAGTAACTATTTTATTTACTATTTGTGGTGATAAAGTTCAAGAAAAAAGTTCAGATAATATTTGAGTATCTATAGTTTTATTTTTATAAGCATTAGCAACTTCTCTAGAAACTCAGTTTATTTTTTGCATAGCAATATTGAACTCTACAGATCATTTTGTAGTTTCAAAAGTAAGTAGACTATATGAACCATTAGAGTCAAGTAAAACTATATTGTATACTGAAGGAGCATCTAGTTTTTCTAAATTTGTTATACTTAAATAACTTCATCAAACTATACTAAAATAATTTGCATGATAACTTGGACTCACACTATCAACTGCAACTAAATTATTTACTCATAAAGCAATATTTAATGACTTAGGTGTATTATCAATATTTTTATCTATATAAGAACCTGTTGGAAGTTTTGATTTGTCAACATTTAATAAATGTGTTTTAAAAACAACTTGTTTAGGATAAACTTGTAAATAATTAGAATTTACAGATGATATAGGACTTAAGTCATTTAAAGAAAGTCAGTTATTTGAAGATCTATCATAAAATAAATCTGATAATTTAGCTTTGCTATCTCATCATAATTGAACTCTATATCAAGCATTTATAACATTTTGTTCATTGTATGGATTAGAAATATTTTCAACTCATACAAAAAACTCTCAAGATGAAACAGCTTGTGTATATCTGATATGCTTTCTTTCAAAAGTTTGAGAATTATATTGTCAAATAGATATTTTTTTAGTATCATCTATTTTATAAGTAGCTTCAACTCAAGTAACCAATCTATCTGTAGTTTCTCATTTATTTTGATAAGAAGAATTTCTCGATAAACTATCAAATCAAATTGTAGTATCAACTCTTAAATTTTCACTTACCTTCCAAACTGCAGTAACATCTGCTAAAAGTTTAGATCATCATACAGCTGCAGCTTCAACTCTAGTCCAATCATATGTAGTAGGATTATCTATAATAATATCCTCTAATTTACCTAAATACTTATCTCAAACGTCATAATAAACAACTTTTGTTTTTAATTCATTTAAAACACTTTCTTTATCAAAAAGTTTAGAGTATTCAAGTCAAATAGATTTTTGAGATATTTTTTCTTTAAAAGATTTTTGATATTCTGGATAAAAAAATGGGGTTAATCTTTCTAAAATTGAAGCAGATAATTTAAGTCTTCATCAATCTAAAGAAAATCATTGTGATAAAACAAATTTTTCAAAATTTGATCATTTTTCTATTCCTATATAAGTTCACATTTTAGATCAGCTAAATAAAAATCTATAAGAAAGTCCTAAAATAAAATCATCTTGAGAAGAATAATGTTTTCACAACAAAGAACTTGAAATATTTTCATATCTTCAAGCAATATCAAATTGATAAGATCATTTTTTTCAAACACTATATCTAGAATCTAAAGAATTATTTCAAGAAGGATTTATTTGAAAATCATTTATAGTATTTCAAGAACTTTTTGAAGATATAGTTTTGTATTTATCTTGCTCTTCTTTGATATCAAATTTTGGTGATACAACTCAAGACATAATTGCATTTGACTGTATTTGAGTTTGCATTTTTGTATCATAAAAAGGATCAAATCGAGCCTCTGGTGATACTGCCATAACATTTGGTGATGCAGAGTTCAATAAAACTGCTGCAACTGCAGCTTTTGTAGTTGATGATATAGCTGAATTCTTACTCTTAAATCAAGTCAGCTTAGCTATTTCTCAAAGTTTTAATTGTTCAAAATCATTATTAAAATTGTTCATAAAATATAAATTAAAATATAAAAACACTTTTAGTTTATCATATTTTTTAAAAAAGTCAATTTTTTGAGAAAATATTTGATTTTTTTATTTTAAGGATATAATATTTTTGCTTTAAAATATAATAAATAAGTATGAAAAAATTGATTTGAGCTAATTTTAAAATGAATAAAAATACAACAGAATTAACAGATTATTTAAGTAATTTTAAAAATGAATATTCTTGTTTTATTTGAGTAGATGTTTTTATAGCACCTGTAAGTATTTGATTATCAAAAGCAAGTGAATTATTGAATTGAAGCTGTATAAATCTGTGAGCACAAAATGTATATTATGAAAATTCTTGAGCTTATACTTGAGAAATATCTTCTATTATGCTTAAAGAATTAAATTGTAATTATGTTATAGTATGACATTCTGAAAGAAGACAATATTTTTGAGAAACAAATGAAATAATAAATAAAAAAATAAAAGCTTCTTTAGAACACAACATAAGGCCTATATTGTGTATATGAGAAAATATAAAACAAAAAGAATTAAATTTAACTAAAGAAATATTAAAAATACAAATTATAGAGTGATTGCAGTGAATAGATTTTGATAAAGTAGATATAGCTTATGAGCCTATTTGGGCTATTTGAACATGACTTAATGCTACAAGTGAATATATAGAAGAAATACATAATTTTTTAAAATCTATAATAAAAAATGATAAAACTAGAATTATCTATGGTTGAAGTGTAAACACTAATAATGCAGAAGAAATATGAAAAATCAAAAATGTAAATTGATTTTTAGTATGATCTGCTAGTTTAGAAGCTAATAATTTATTAAAAATAATAGAAAGTATAATATAATAATAAAATATGAATAAGGCAATGAGTATAAATCCAAATTCTGGAGAAAAAATATTTGAAATAGATTATATATCTATTGAACAATTAAATGAAAAGATAAATATAGCTAAAGAAAGCTATAAAAAATGGAAAAATACATCTTTTGAAGAAAGAAAAAAACTAGCAATGAACCTAGTTGAAATAATGAGCAAAAATAGAGAGGAGCTAGCAAAATTAAATACTCTTGAAATGTGAATGCTTTATAAAGATGCTTTGTGAGATGTATCAAAATCTATGAGCAATATAACATATTTTGCAGAAAATACTTCTAAACTTCTATCAGATGAAAATATAGAAGAGTGATGAATAAAGGCAAAAATAGTCTATGAGCCAAAATGAATAGTTTATTGTATCAGTCCTTGGAATTATCCATATAATCAAGTTTTTAGAAGTGCTTTCCCAAATATAATGGCTTGAAATGTAACTTTAGTAAAACATGCTTCAAATGTAAGTCAAGTTTGAATAAAAATAGAAGAATTGTTTTTAGAAGCATGATTTCCTGAATGAGTATTTACAAATTTAGTTATACCTTCAAGTTTTAGTGAAGAAATAATTAAAAATGAAAACATTATATGAACAACAATAACTTGATGAGATAAAGCATGAAGAAATATTTGAGTATTAGCTTGAAAATATTTAAAAACTTCTGTTTTAGAACTATGATGAAATGATAGCTTTATAGCTATTGATTATAATGATTTGGATAAATTAATAGATTTTGCTATATCAGCTAGATTATCTAACTGCTGACAAAAATGTAATTCTTCAAAAAGATTTATAATACTTGAAAAAATATATGATGAGTTTGTTGAAAAATTGAAATCTAAAGTAGAAAAACTTACAGTTTGAGATCCATTTTTAAGTGATACTCAAATATGACCTATAGCAAAAGAAGATAGTTTATATGAAATAAATAATTTAGTCTCAGAAAGTATCAAATCTTGAGCAAAACTAATAACTTGATGAAAAATAATAAATAGACCTTGATTTTTCTTTGAACCAACGATTTTGATAGAAGTAAAAAAATGAATGAAAGTATTTGATGAAGAAGTATTTTGACCTGTTTTATCTATTATTAAAGCTAAAAATATAGAAGAAATAATAAAAATAGCAAATGATTCGAAATACTGACTTTGAGCTTCAATATTTTGAGATAATTTAGAAGATATAGAATATATTTCAAAACATCTTGAAGTATGAAATATTTGAATAAATAAAATAGTGACTAGTTATAGTTTTTTACCTTATTGATGAATAAAAGACTCTTGATATGGTAAAGAACTTGGAGAAAGTTGAATAAAAACTTTTTGTAATCAAAAAGTAATAGTTTATTAAAAACAACTAAAATTTGCATTATTAAAAAATAACAATATAAAATATATTGTTATTTTTTAAATACAAAATATAAGACTAATTGTGAAAAAACTATAGTAAAAAATTAAAATAAAAAAATAATGATTTGTTGATAAATAATCTAAATAATATTCATTAAAAACATTTTAAAATGTTAAATACTCCATTAGATAAAAAAATATTACATACAACTGATAATTATATAAAATCTCTTAAAAAATGATGAATAAACACTGTTTGAGATATGATTTTTTTGTTTCCAAAATTTATAGAAGATAGAAGTAATATTTTGAATGATTTAACATATATAAATTTAAAAGAAAAAAATACTATTTTAGTAAAAATAATATCAATAGATAATTCAAAAACTTCTTCTTGAAAAGTATTAACAAAAATAATAATTGAAGATGAAAAAAAAATTATGGCTGAAATAGTTTTTTTTAACAGACAATATTTATCTAAAAATCTAGAAAGATATATAAATAAACAAGTTATAATGATATGAACACCAAAATATGAATTTTGAAAATTAACTTTTTTATCTCCAGAAATAGAAACAAATATAAATGAAGACCTAATAAAAATACTTCCTGTATATAGTGATATAAATTATATTCCTTGAAATTGGATAGCAAACAAAATGCGAAATCTAAAAAAATATTTTGATTATATACAAGAAACTCTTCCTGAAGAAATAATAAAAAAATATAATTTTATATCAAAAAAAGAAGCTATTTTCAAGCTACACTTTCCTACTTCAAAAAAAGATTTTGAAATAGCAAAAAATCGTCTAACATATGATGAACTATATGAGATAAACTATAAGTCCTTATATAAAAAACATGAAAAACAAAAAGAAACTATTTGAAAAGCTATAAAAATAGAACTAAATCCTGATTTAGTAAAAGATATTATTTCAAAAATAGATTTTGAACTTACAAATCATCAAAAGATAGCTTTATTTCAAATATTAAAAGATATGTGAAAAACTCATAGTATGCAAAGAATGCTACAATGAGATGTATGAACCTGAAAAACAATTGTAGCAGCAATAAGCGCAATACACACTATAAAAGAAAGTGAAAAAATATGACATAAAATTCAAGTTTGTATAATGGCTCCAACAGAAATACTTGCAAGACAACATTTTGAATGATTAGAAAAATTGTTTAATAGTTATAATTTAAAATCAAATCTTTTAGTTTGATCTACAACAAAAAAACAAAAAGAAATAATAAAAGAAAATCTAAAAAATTGAGAAATAGATATAATCATATGAACTCATGCTCTTATAGAAGAAGATGTATTTTTTAATAATTTATGATATGTTATAATAGACGAGCAACATAGATTTTGAGTTCGTCAAAGAGAGGTTTTAGAATTATGATTGGGAAATAAAAATCAAATTATACCTCACTGTTTAAATATGACAGCTACTCCTATACCTCGTAGTTTAGCATTAACTATGTATTGAGACCAAGATTTGTCAATAATAAATGAATACCCAAAAAATAGAAAAACTATATTTACAAAAGTTATAAAAAATGATTTAGAAAGAAAAAATGTAGAATTGTTTATAAAAACAGAACTTGAAAAATGAAGACAAGTTTTTTGGATAAATCCTTTAGTTGAAGAATCAGAAAAAATAGATTTAGCAAATGCAATTGATACCTTTAACTCTTTAACTGAAATATTTTTTCCTTATAAAGTATGATTATTACATGGAAAAATGAAAGCAAAAGAAAAACAAGAAATAATGGACCTATTCTCTAAAAATGAAATACAAATATTATCATCAACTTCAGTTGTAGAAGTGTGAGTAAACATACCAAATGCTTCAATAATGTGTATAGAATGAGCAGAAAGATTTTGACTTAGTCAATTACATCAATTTAGATGAAGAGTTTGAAGATGAGTTTATCAATCTTATTGTTATTTATTTCCTAGTAATTGAAATAAAACAGATAGATTACAAGCTATGGAAAAAACAAATAATTGATTTGAATTAGCGCAAATAGATTTAGAACTTAGATGACCTTGAGAAGTTTATTGAGTTAGACAATCTTGAGCTATAGAGTTTAAAATAGCTGATGTAAATGATCTAGAAATAGTTTCTCAAATAAGAGAAGATATAGAAGAAATGGTTTTAAAAAATAAATAATAATTTTACAAATATGACACGATTTAGAAATATATTAGATATATTAAATAAATTAAATATAAATTTTGATATAATAGAACATGAAAAAACTACTTCTTGTGAACATTCAAAAATTTTAAGAAATGAAAAATGATTAAAATGAATATGAAGTAAAAATATAATTTTTCATGCAAAATGAAATTTTTATCTAGTTACTACTATTCGAGATAAAGATATAAAAGCTAAAAAATTTAAAACTGAATTCAAAACTAAAGATATTAGATTTGCAACACAAGAAGAAATAACTAAAATATGATTATGAACTATTTGAAGTATTGCTCCATTTTGATTTGAAAACAAAAACATACCAATTTTTGTAGATGAGAAAATTTTTGAAAATGATTTTTTTATATTCAACCCAGCAGATCCATGTAAAAGTATAAGAATCTCAACAAAAGATTTAAAAGAAATATATATGAAAAATAATTATAATATAACTTTTTTTAAAATTACTGAAGAAAATATAGAATTTAAAAAACAATAGATATCAATAGATATCTATTGTTTTTTATTTAGTTTTTTAGTGAAAGTTAATAAATCATCATCTGGTGAAACTTTGTTTAAAATTTCTTTATTGCATTTAATACATTTATGTTTTATCATCCATCATTTATTTTTTTTATAATCTATTCAAATAGGACACATTAAAGCATAACAATTTGAAGCTCTATCTCAAGGAAAAATATCATCTAAATGTTTAGAATATAAACAATAAGGACAATGATTTCTAGCAGATCACTGTGGATGTTTTGTAATTTCTTTTCAACAGTTTTCACAGGTAAAACTTTCGTTTATCATTTTAAATCACATATTTATTTTTACTTATTATCATTATTTTGAGTATCTAAACTCCAAAAATCATCTTTTTTATTTGAAGAAGTATTAGTATCTGCTTGATCATCTATTTTTTTATCATCTGAGATTAACCAATTTGGTATAGCCATTCCATCTTCCCATTTATCTGAAATATCATCTTTAGAATCTTTTTTATCAACTTTTGTTTTTTCAGAAGAATTATCTTGATTTAACCAATCTGGTAATTCATCTTTTTTTTCTTTTTTTACATCTGAATTTTGTTTTTCAGAAGTTTTTTTAGATTTTTCTTGTGTTGTTGATGATAATTTTGTAGTATCTAAATGTCATTTTAACCAATCTGGAACTAATGATTCCTCTATTTTTGTTTCATCAAATACAACTTCTTTTTTTGGAGTTTCTTCTATAACTTCATTTGTAGGTTTTGAATCTTGTTTCAACCAGTCTGGTATAACTTCTTCTTTAGAAGTTTTTGGAGTTTCTTTAACTTCTGTTTTTTCTAAAGATTCTGTTTTAAGTAAATTATCATTTTGAAGAAGAGTTAATAGTTCAAGTATCACTTGCTTTTTTAAGCCAATCAGGAACAACTACTTCAGATTCTTTTTTTATAGTCTCTTTATTTTCTTTTGTTGTATCTTTTTTTTCTTCAATTTTTGATTCTATTTTAGAATTAGAAGTTATAGTAGAAAGTATATCATCTTCTTTTATAGTTTCATCTTTTATATTGTTAGTTTTTTCAATTATAAAGTCTTGTAATCAAATATTTTCATTTTTATTTGATACTTTAAACCATATAAAAAATCATAAAACTATCAAAATAATTATTACAAATATTATTAAAATAGTATAAACTGTTCAAGACAATAATGCAAATACTGAATTTCAACTTCATTCTGATTTAACTTCTTTTTGTACTTCAATAGGAACTTTTGATAAATCTCAATAAATAAGTATTTGTAAAGAAGTTTTTATAGTTATTTTATCTTCATTTGTTATCAGAGAAGTATCTTTTATAGAATCTAAAATATCTTTTCATAATAATTTATTTTCTTCAATTTTTGATTCATTTTCTTTAATTAAATCAAGATTTTTGATGATACTACTATATCAAACTATTTCTTTTGGTAATAATCATTTTACTACATTGTATGCTTTATTCCTAGCAGATTTATCATTTTGTCAATCAACTAAAAATGACTCTAAAAGTGATATAATTTCGTCTCAAGAAGATAATTTAATAGAGTCAATGTATTCTACAAAATCAAGAATAATTTTTGTTTTTTCATTTTCATAAAACCACTCTGCTTGTAATCTACTTACGAATTCCATTCATTTTAATCTATCTTTTTGTGGTAATCAAGATATATAATTTTTTAGTTTTTCAATTTTTAATTTTTCATCATCAGTAACTCAAGAAAAACTAAGCGCAGACATATCTATATCTTTTTCTTCTATGTATTCTTTATTTACTTCTATATCTTTTGAATAAATTATTTTTCAAGTAATATCTTGTAAAAATAATCTTATTTTTTGAGTTTTATTATCATTTAAAGGAACTAATATAAATCATCATGATTTATAACTTCAGTCTGTTTTATTATCTATATCATCATCTTTTTCTCAATTTAAATCAGAATCTGTAAATAAATCTGAATCCAATGAATAAAAACTTATTTTATCATCATATGGTATATAAAGTATAAGTTTTTTAAAATCTTCTGCTATATTTACTTTATCATCTTTTATCTCTGGATAGGAAAAAATTGTTGTTCAAGAATTATTTCTTACTTTTACAAGATTTTTAGTACTCATTATAACATCTTTTGATGATGTTTTTGAATTAGTTCATTCTGTTATATTTAAACTTACTTTATGATTTCTTTTTCAATCAGAGTAAATATATTCAAAATATTCTTTGTCATTAACTTGTTCTCAGTCTCACATATTCCAAGTTAAAGAATCAAGTTTTCATTTACTAGTATTGAAAAAAAGATATTTATTTCATATAGAAATATACTCAAATTCTGGTTTTAAAATATTTGATACCACCATTTCTAAAGATGATACATTTGTCATTCACTTATGTTTCACTCTCAATTTAGGATAAAAAGTTCAAGATTTATTGTAAGAATAAGAAATATCTTTAGTTTTTCATTCTTTATCATAAAATCAATCTCAATCAAAATCCCAAGCATATTCTGCTTTAGAAGAAATATCATCTCATAAAACATTTTTTACTTCTGCTTGAAAATTTACTTCATCTCATAAAAAAACATTATTTTTATCTACTGATAAATTTATTAAAGGAGTATTTATATTATCTCAAGCTAAAGATATACTATATCTACTAGATTCATTTTCTTTTGAAGAATACTCGCTATCATTATTATCTCTCAATACTAATACAAAATAATAAGTTCAAGTAATTTTTGGTAAAACAAAAGTAGTATTTGGCAAAGTAGTAATTCTATAATCTTGAGGATCTAGATCACTATTTGTATAATAATACCATAAATAAGATTGTACAACTCCATCTGGATCAGAAGCTCAAATAGCTGATAAATTAACAACTACAGGATCTGTAGATATATCTTTTACTGACAAATTGATTCAAGATAATACAGGTTTTAAATTTGAAACTTTTATAAATATTTCTTTTGAAGATGTAGTTCATTTTTTATCTGATTTAACTGTCAATTTAACAGGAAAACAACCAAGTTCATCAAATTTATGAGTAATATCAGTTCAATTTAAAAATCTATTTTTTCAAACTTTCCAAGTGTATGTCAATCAAGTTGTAGTTCCATCTAGATTTATAGATTCTTTTCAAGAAAAATTTATTATTTTAGTTCTATCAACTAAATATGCTCAATTTCAACATTCATTTTCTGAATATTCTGGGAATTCTCAAGTTCAAAATCAAACAACTATATCTGCAACAGGTGAATTAGAATCTCATACATAAACTTGCTTAGTAGTAGTGTTTAGATTTCACTCTTTATCTTTAACTGTAAGTTTAACTATAAAATTTCAACTTCTTTCAAATCTATGAGATACTTTATTTTCAGTAGTATTTAGATTTGTTCCATCTCAAAAATCCCATTCAAAAACACTTGCATTTGGACTTAAAGCTTGAAGTTTCATAGAATATCATCTATGAATTATTTTTGGAAATGTAAATAGCTCTACAGATAATACAGAGTTTATAGTTATTTTTTGTTCTTTTATAGAAGTCATTTTATCTGAATCTATAACTTCTAAAGATATATTGTGATCTCAAATAGTATTAAAAGTGTGATAACCTATACCTCAAGCTGCTGTAGGATTTTCAAGTGAAACTTTTTCTCAATCTATAGTCCACTCATATTGTAATTTTCATTGATCACTTAAATCTAAATCATAACTTTTTGTTCAATCTAGATAAACTCTATTTGGTTTAGAAGTATCTTTTATAGAATATAAAAAATCTGCGAAAGGAGCTCTAGAATTTATATATATTATTTTTGTATCTTGATCTGTATTTCATGCACTATCTTTTGTTGAAAGTTGTATATTAAATTTTCATTTTTTATTAAATGTATAATTTATAATATTTTGTGTTTTTGAAAAAATAATTTTATCTGTTTCTATATCTATTATTTTCCAAGAATAAGATAAATTTTTATCATTAACACTAGGTTTTGCACTAAAATCAAATCTATCTCAAATAAATCAATCTTCTTTTGGAGTTATAATAGTAGCAATTGGTTTATGAATAAGTATTCTAAAAGTTTTTATAACTGTTTTTGCTTCATTTGTAGTTAATTTTAAAGAAACATCATACTCTCATTCTCTAGAGTAAACAACTCTTTCTATTCTGGGAGGTGAATCATATTTTTTTGTTACTCAATTTCAAAAATCCCATTCTGTTCTAATAAATTTAGTTCATCAAGTGGGTGTTGAAGAAGTAGCATCTATGATAAGTCAATAAGATGATTCTTCAGGAGAAAATTTAATTTCATCTATATTTTTAAGATTATATCAATTAACTGAAACTATTAAAGAGGCTATTTTTTCTTTCACTATTATATCAGCTCTAGATGAAAAAGGAATTACATCTGTATATCAAGATTTATTTTTATGACTTGATTTAACATCTAAAAATATAGAATATTGTCATTCTTCTAAAAATGTATAATTTATAGAAACTCATCTTCATACTATTTTTTTCTTTCAAGAATCATCTATCCACCAAATATAATTATTTTTTGGTATAACAGATCAAGTAGGATCAGTTATATTTTTAGATCTTAAAGTAACTGTTAAAGGAGCATTTCATGTAGATGGACTCGCTTCTATAGATCATTTTATTTTTTGTATTGATATTTTTTTATCTATAAAATCATTTATTTTTAAAACAACTTCTTCATAATAAACTTCACTATTTGGAGATGAAGTAGCTTTTTGGACAGCTATATTTAAATCATTAAAAAGATTTTGATTTATTAGACTGTCTGGAAGATAATTATATCAACTTTTTGAGTATTTTATTATATTTTGTAAAGAAGTTTTATCCATTATTCAAGAAACTTCATATGAAGTTTTTAATTTAAAATATTCTTTTACTAAATAATATCTATATTCATTAAATGTTCATTTATCTATATCTCTAAGAGTAGTATAATCCTCTAAAGCTCAATAAGATATTGAAGAAGAAAATAATAAAACAAATAATAAAAATAAAAATTTATATACATTTCTCATATTTTTTTATAACAAATTAAAATATTTTTACTATCTTATCATATTATTTTCTTATTTGCAAAAAATATGTATATAAAAATAAAAAATTGACATTTATCTATTAAAAAGTAATATAAAAAAGTATTTTAAGATATTATTTTATTGATATGTTTCCATTATTTGAAATATTTGATTGAATATATATATATACTTTTTGAATAAGTCTTAGTATATGTTTTTTTATGTTTTTATGGATAAATAATAAACTATGTCATAAATTTTGAATAAATGAGACATTTTTTTTAAATAGATTATTTTTATATGTGTTATCTATTTTTTTATTCTCAAGACTTTTTTATGTATTATGAAATTATGATGACTTCAAGTTTATACAAAGTCCTTTAGAATTCTTTTTTATGTATCATTTCAATTTTTCTATTATATGAGCTTTTTTTGGTTTTTTTATAATACTTTTTATTCAAATAATACTTCACTGATTGAAGCCTTGAAAATATATAGATTTAGCAGTTTTATCATTTTTGTTTATTTCTGTTATTTGATATATTTGAGCTTTTTTATGATGACAAATATACTGAAAAGAAACAAATTATTGAATAGAAGTTTTGTATACTAATCCTTTTTCTCCTGTACCATATGAAGTTCCTATATTTCCTTTAGCGATAATTTATTCTATAGTATTTTTTATATTATTTTGTATATTATATATATTAACAATGTTTGTAAAAATAAGATGAATATTATGATATCTATGACTAATGTTTATATGAATTACATTTTTGATATTAGAAAATTTTTCTTGAAAATATGATTTTTTAAGATTATCTATATGAATGAATTTAACTCAAGTATGATGAATTTTTCTAATTATTTTAGGTATGTTTTTATTGTTTAGATTATATAGTAATAAAGAGAATAATTCAATTTAAAAAAGTAAAATATATTTTTACTTTTTTTTTGATTTATAAAAAATAAAAATATAATACTAAAAAATTTATTTTGTATATTTTAATAAATGGAACAACAAGAAACAAATAATAGTGAAATTAACAAAAAACAAAAAGACATAATTAAAGAAATAAAAGATTTTATAAAAGATATAATAATTATATTAGTAATAGTTTTTTTCATAAGAACTTTTTTAGTTTTACCTTTTCAAATAAGCTGACAATCTATGTATTCATCTTATTATGATAGAGAATTTATAATAGTTGATAGACTAAGTTATTTAAACTTTTTTTGATTATGAAGTATAAATTGACCAAAAAGATGAGATGTAGTTGTATTTAATACACATATAAAATGAAAAGAATATTTTATAAAAAGAATTATCTGATTACCTTGAGATACAATTAAAATAAAATGATGAAGTGTTTATTTAAAAGCTTCTTGAGAATCTGATTTTAAAGAACTTGATGAAAGATATTTAAATGAAAATAATTATAAAAAAACTCTAGTTTGATGACTAGATAGTGAATTTGTTTTTAATGTGCCTATTTGAGAGTATTTTGTTATGTGAGATAATAGAAATTGATCAAGTGATTCAAGAACTTGTTTTTGAAGCTGCGAATTAGAATGATGAAATTCTCATTATGTAAAATATAATGATATAGTATGAAAAATATTTATAGATTTATGATATTTTAATTTTAGAACATTTTCTTTTTCAAATGAAGAACTATGAATAGATACTAAACCTAGATTTTTAAGTTCACCTTCTACATATGAATATAAATAATTGATTTTACTTAATAGATAAACCTTTATGAATTAGTAGTTTTGATGTAATAAGACAAATTCGTAAAAAAACAAATATAAAAAAAATATGACACACTGGTACATTAGACCCCTTAGCAACGGGTCTTTTAATTGTTGCTTTATGAAATTATACTAAACTTATTCCTTATTTTGAAAAAGATTTAAAAACTTATGAATTCAAAATAATGCTTGATTGAAAAACTCCAACTTATGATTTAGAATACGTCCCAGAAAAAATAAGTGATGAATTATATTTAAAATATAAAAATGAATTAACTATAGAAAAACTAAAAAATATATTAGAAAATAATTTCATATGAGATATAACTCAAATACCACCTAAATATTCAGCAATAAAAATATGATGAAAAAAAGCATTTGAAATGGTAAGAAATTGAGAAGATTTTGAAATGAAAAAAAGAAATATTAAAATACATAATATAAAAATATTG
>CAZIGU010000002.1:0-26567 GCA_964538545.1 uncultured Candidatus Peribacteria bacterium | reverse complement strand
TTTTTTTTCTCATAATAAATTGTTAATTTTTGTTAAGAAATATTTTGGAATATTGTTTTTTTGTAAACTAAAGTAATTTTTTTTATGATTTTCTACTTCTCTTTTTATTTTTTCATCTTCCAAATATTTTTTAAATATATCACATATCTCACTTTTAATCTCATTTTTTTCCAAAATCATACTTATACTAAGTAATACTTCTTCTTGTGTTCATACACATTCAAATGGTTTTATTCAGCTTAATCATGCTAATTCTAAAAATAAATTTTTCAAAGTTATATCTTCAAGTAATTCTCTTTTAAATATTTGATTATTTTCTTCTTTAGTTATAAAAGGTCTAAGTATAATATATACAAAAACACATTTTGGACAAGATAAACACCAATATTTATTTTCTATATTTTCTTTTTTCTCAAGTATTTTAAAATTAGAATTACAACTTGAAAAATAACTAAAATATTTTTTTGCTAATAAAGAAAATAAATATGCTATATTTATCTCATAAAAACCTCTTAAAATAGAAAAATACTCTAATTGAGAAGATATATTTTTACTTACATATTCTTTTAAATCAATTTCAAATTCTAAACTTTTTGAATATTGATGATTTATATATATTCATTCATAAAATGTATTGTGATAATTAGCAGAAAATTCATTGCTTAAAACAATATATTTATATCAATATAAATAAGCACTTAAAAAACTTACAAAAGCTATTATTCAAGTTATAGGAACATGTCAGTTATATCGTCAAGAATCAATTATTTCTTTTATATTTTTAGATAATTCTCTTTTTATATACAATCTTTTTTTCTCTGATATTTCAGTAGTATTTTGATAAAGTATATTGTCTTTTGATGAAAATGTAAATAGATCAAAATCTTCTCATATTTTTTTTAATAATTCTATAGAAACAATAGAGTCTTTTCATCATCATATGGCTACAAGAGATTTATTTTGAGTTTCAAATTCTATTTTTTTAGATTTTATTTCACTATCAATTATGAAGTTGAATTTATTTTCTATTTTCAATTTATTAACAAACAAAAATTCTCATAATCAATTTATATAAAATTTTTTCCAAAAACTTATATCTTCATCATCTATTTTTTTAGTTTTTATAACTAAATTATCACTAAAATAAAATTTATAATAACTTACTCACAAAGCTAAATGTAAATGAAACATCAAATTATCAATTATTTCTTTATTTTTATTTTTTATTTCAAAATTTTTATCATCAAAATCAATTATTTCTTCAAAAAATATTTCATTATCAAAATTATAATAAAAATATCATTTTAAAGTTTTTTCATCAAACAAATATTTCTCAAAATTAAAATTTAAATATTTTTTCATATTTAGTATATTCTTTATAAAATTTGAATAAATATATCTAAAAAGCTTATAATTACAAAATTAAATTTGAATTTTTTATAAACTCAAATAGAATAAAAAAAGTTTAAAAATAAAATAAAAAATATGAAAATAAATCTTAAATGAACTTCTCTAGTCGAGGCTATGGTTGTGATGTTAATAGTAGTTTCTTGAGTTGTTTGAATGTATACTATTTTTTCATCTTCTACAAATCTATCAGATTCTACATCAAACAGATTGCAAGCTATTTCTATAGCTAGAGAATGACTAGAAGCTATGATGAACATAAGAGATACAAACTGGATACTGTACTCTGCAAATACAGATGATTGTCGGAATACACTAAATTATAATTCAAATTGTATAATTACTACTTGATTATGAATTTCATCTTGAAGTTATATAATATATAAAAACTCTGATAATAGATGGTATTTAAGTTGAACAACAACATGATATTATATAGATACTACATACAGAAACACTCATAGAGTTAGAATTGATGCAGATTGATTTTATACACAAAGTTGATGAACAGATTTTAAACCTATTTTTACTAGAGAAATAAAAATAACTTATCCATCTTGATGATGAACTTCTACTTGAGCTATGAATATAGAAAGTATAGTTTCTTGGGCAGATCATTCAAAAAATACCCCTTTTACAGTTAGTTTAAATACTACTTTAACAAATTGGAAAAAATAAAGAAGTCTTGAATTATTCAAGACTTCTTTTGTTTTCTCCTTTTTATTTTGCACATTCTATTTTAACAATTTTTTTAAAATGAGTATATTCTTCTCCTACATTTATATTCATGGTAAAGATATTTAAGTTTTTGTCTATCACTTTTGTTTCATAAGTAACATCACAAATTTGATCTTTTAAAACTAAATTGTAATCATCTACTTGTGAATTTAAGTTTACCACCATATCATGATTTGTTTGTAGATTTTTATTTATAGTTATATTTGAATTTATAACATAAAAAAGTACAAACATCATTGTAAACAATAAAGCAACAAAAGCTATATTTTTGTTGTCATCAAAAAAATTAGTTTTATTAAAAGCTAAAAATATAAGAAAGACAAAAAAATATGCCAAATATACTTCATCTAGATAACCAAATATTGCTATAGCTTCAAAAAATTCATAAAAAAATAATGAAACTACAGCTACTAAGAGATATAAGTTTATTTTTCCTTTTTTTTCATTTTCCATCAAAAAAGAAGAAATAAGTATAAACCAAAAAATACCATAACCAAAAAATTTTCCTTGCAAAAAAGCTAAGAAAACTAATGCAAAAGAAATATGAAATCTTTTTTCAATTAAAAATCTCATAATAATATCTCCCAAAAAAGTTGTTAAAAAAGACTTTATATTTATATAAAATCTTTTTTAAAAGTCAAATTTAGATGTTAAATATACATTTTTTTGACTTATTGCAATATAAAAAAATATTAAAAAATATGATGAAATTTTATCAAAAGCAATAGAAAAAGTAAATACAATAATAGAAAAAACTAAATTAACTAAAATATCAGATGAATCTATAAAAGAATTAGTTACTAAATATGTATTTTTAAGACAAATTTTTGAAAATACTTTATTATCAAGATAACAAAAAAACTAAATCAAATTTGATTTAGTTTTTTATTTTCAATTATGGTTCGGGATATAGGATTTGAACCTATGATGAGAGATTCAGAGTCTCTAGCCTTACCACTTGGCGAATCCCGAATACAAAAAAAGTGAAATAAAATTCACTTTTTTAAATAATTATTTAACTTCACAAGTAGCTCCTTCAGCTTCTAATTTAGCTTTTATATCATTAGCATCATCTTTAGAAACATTTTCTTTAATAACTCAACCATTGTCAGCTAAATCTTTAGCTTCTTTTAGTCCAAGTCCTGTTAATTCTCTAAGAACTTTAATAACAGCTATTTTACTTCCTCAAGCTGATTTTAATTCAACATTAAATGAAGTTTTTTCTTCTGCTTCTGCAGCAGCACCTCCTGCCATCATCATAACTGGAGCTCGAGCTGAAACACCAAATTCTTCTTCCATAGCTTTAACTAAAGTATTTAATTCAACTATAGTTAACTCTTTAACTAAGTCCATAATTTTTTGAGCATTTGTAGATAATTCTGCCATACTATTATATTTAAAAAATAAAAAATATTCTAACTATTATTAGCTAGTTATTATCTAGAAGAAAAACTTCTAGATAAAATACTAATTAACAATTATTCAGCATCTTTAGTAGGTTCTAATTCAGAAACTTTAGATTTTCCTTTAGATTCCATATCTTTTGCAGCAGTATCAAAAAATCTTGCAAGAGAAGATAGAGGTGATTGCATAGAACCAACCAATCTTCCAAGTAGAGTTTCTCTTGAAGGCATAGAAGCAATTTCTTTAGTAGCATTAGCATCTTCAATTTTTCCTTCAAATATACAAGCAACCCAATCCATTTTTTGTTCAGTAGCTTTTTTATTGAAAACTTTTTTTACGAAATCATTAGCTTTACTTAATCAAGCTATAGAATCATCATTAGAACAAACTACTCATACTTGACCTGGAAGCATTTCTAGATCTAAATCCAAATTTAAAGCTTCTTTTACAGCTATTTTAATAAGAGTTTTTTTAGCTAAAGTATAGCTAGAGTTAACAGTTCTTAAATCAGCTCTTAAAGCAGAAAATTCAGAAACTGTCATTGCATTTGTTTTTGCAAATCATACAGATTTAGCATTTTTAATATCAGTTATTAATTGTGATAATATTTCACTTTTTTTACTTCTTGATACAGCCATCTTGGTATTTATTTATAAAATAAAAAAATCTCTTTTTGAATTCAAACAAAAAGAGATTATTAAAATCTTTTTTTATTCAAATCTCGGTTGGACTTACATTTGCCAACTGTCTACGACATGAAAACATCAATATAAAATATAAAAAATTATTTTTTCATATTATTAGTTTTTTGCATTCTAGCATAAAATTTATCAACAGCACCTGTTTTCAAAATTCTTTGTTCACCAGTATAAAATGGATGATTATTACTAGATATTTCTATTCTTACTTCATCTTGTTTTATAGTAGATAAAGTTTCTAAAACATATCCAGAAGAACAAACAAATTTAACCATTTTCATTTCAGGATGTAAATTTTTTTTCATAATTCTTCAAATTTACTGCTTCGCTAAATACGAAAGCATAAAATAATATAACATGGTGCCGGAAGAGAGACTCGAACTCTCACGCGATAAAGCACTGGCTTCTAAGACCAGCATGTCTACCAATTTCATCATCCCGGCAAAAATGGTGGGCCGAGCTAGATTCGAACTAGCGAAGGCGTAGCCAGTGGATTTACAGTCCACCCCATTTGACCACTCTGGTATCGACCCAAAAATTAAACTTAGATAAAATCTAAGTTATTTTTTACAAAAATGGAGCCAATAATCGGAATTGAACCGATGACCGTTCGCTTACAAGGCGAATGCTCTACCAACTGAGCTATATTGGCACTTCCTAGATTTGAAGTAGCCCTATATTATTAAAAAAAAATTATAAGTCAAATTTTTTTTGCAAAAAAACTTTTTTTCTTATAATAAAGAGAAAAAATATTTTATAAATATAATAAAAAATGTTTGATTTAGAAAAAATAAATATATTTTTACAAAATAATTCTTCAAAACAAAAAATAATTGTTATATATTGACCTACTTGATCTTGAAAAACTTGATTATCTATTGATTTATGATTAAAAATACCATCAGAAATTATATCTATTGATTCAAGACAGATTTATAAATATCAAAATATATGAACTTGAAAAATTACTTTTGATGAAATGAAATGAATAAAGCATCATATGTTAGATATTATAACTCCTGATATGACTTATAGTGTATGAGAGTTTAAAAAAGAAGTTTTAAAAAAAATACAAGAAATCTCCTCTTTATGAAAAATACCTATTTTAGTTTGATGAACATGAATGTATCTAGATAGTATCATATATGATTTTGATATACCAAAAGTTATAGCAAACTCTGAATTTAGACAATCTTTATATAAAGAAGCATCAATTTATTGAAAACAATATGTTTATGAGAAATTGCAAAAATTGGATCTAGAAATAGCAAAAACTATTCATCCTAATAATCTAAATTATGTTATAAGAGCTATAGAAGTAAAAACTTTTTCTTGAAAATCAAAACTTGATTATAAAAAAGAACATAAACTTTTTTATGACACTTATTTTTTGACTCCATACAATTGAAATAGGGAAGAATTATATAAAAATATAAATTTAAGAGTAAAATCTATGTTTGATAATTGATTTATACAAGAAGTTCAAAATATACTTTCTATGTGATATTCTCCAGATTCACCATGACTTCAAACCATCTGATATAAAGAAATAATATCTTACTTATCTTGAGAATATTCAAAAGAATATTGTATAGAATTAGTTTCTCAATTAAATAGAAATTATGCCAAAAGACAATTAACTTGGATAAAAGACAAATACAAGAATTTTGAATTATAGTTTTTAAAATAATTTTTATAATTTTGATTTTTTTAAAAAATAAATATACTTAATTTGAGTCTGTTTTTATGGTGTGAAGGTGGTCATATTTTTCCTTACAAAAATAAAAATATGAAAAGATTCTTGGTAGATATAATTATGAGAATTTATTTTTTCAGAAGTTATATCGGATCTTTTAAGTCCCTTACTATAAAGGAATACAAAATTAACCATACTAGCCTTAAAATGGATTTTTTATATAATAATGTTTATTTATGATAATAACTGAAGAACAAAGACAAAAATTAAATTCAGCATGAATAAAAGTTCCACATGTAAATGAATCATGTATATGATGTAGTGCTTGTGTTGCTATTTCTTGAGATGTATTTAACCTTGATGATGAATGAAAAAGTCAAGTTAAATATCTTGAAAATTATGATAATCTATGAGTTGATGATAGTATATCTGCTTGTCCTGTAGATGCAATAAGCTGGAAATAAAAAAGAAATTTTATTAAAATTTCTTTTTTTGTTTTAAAATAAGTATATTAAAATATTTTTTAACATTTTTTTAACAAAAAACATATTAAAATTATTTTAATATGTTTTTTGTTTTATTTAAGCTAATAACTTGCTTTTAACAAGTTATTGACATTAGTTTTATAAAATATTTTAATTTTTTTTAAAAATGTATATATAGTTATATTTATACTAATAAAAAATTTTAGTGTAATTTTTAATTTTTATTTAATATAGTTATGAAGATAAAATATGTAAAAAATAGAGATTGAGATCTTTTAAAATATGATAAAACCAGAATAGAAAGAGCTATAGAAAAAGCATGTGAAGCTACATGACATATAAATATTTCATTTATAGATGAGATTGTATCTTCTATAGAAAATGAAATGAATAATATTTTTTTATCTTCTACAGAACAAAAAATATTTGCCATAGAGGAAATACAAGATATAGTTGAGCAAAAACTTATGGAGTATAAATATTTTGATATAGCAAAACACTATATACTATATAGAGATAAAAGAAGAGAGGAAAGACAAAAAAATAAAGAAGTGTTAGAAAATCTTTTACATGAAAATAAATTAGAAATTGTAAAAAATAATTGAAATAAAGAATATTTTGATAAAGAAAAAATAAAAGAAACTTATAAAAGAGTATCTTTTTGATTAGCCAGAATATGTAAATTTGAAGAATTAGAAGAATCTTTAAATAAATACATAGTATCAGATATATCAACAAAAGACATACTTAAAATGATGATTAAATCAAGTGTAGATTTGATAACAGTTGAAAATACTTCATGGCAATTTATAGCTTGAAGATTACTTTTGATAGACTTATATAAAGAAGCTTCAAAAAACAGAAATATAAAAATAAATGATATTTATAAACCATCAACATATAAATCACTTTTTGATGATTATATAAATAGTTGATTGTATTATAAAGATTTTTATAAATATTATTCTGAAGAAGATATTTTAGAAGCTTGAAAAAAACTTAAAAAAGATACAGATTTCACATACAATTATACTACTATGTTGATGTATAAAAAAAGATATCTTTTAAATCCAAATAAAATAACAAAAGAACTTCCACAAGAAATGTATATGTCTGCTGCTTTGTTTTTGGCTATACCAGAAAAAAAAGAAGATAGATTACAAACAGCTTTTAAAATATATGAATATTGTTCAAAAGCAATGATTTCTCTCCCAACTCCTACTTTGTTAAATGCTAGAACAAATTACCATCAATTATCAAGTTGTTTTAAATTAAATGTAAATGATGATTTGAGAGCTATTTACCATAATATAGAAAATATGGCTCAAATATCAAAATTTGGTTGATGAATATGAGTTTATTTATGAAATATTAGATCAAAATGATCTTCCATCAGATGAACACTATGAGCTTCATGATGAGTAAATCCTTGGATAAAAGTGATAAATGATACTGCAGTAGCAGTTAATCAACTTTGAGCTAGAGCTTGAGCTATAAGTGTTACTTTAGATATGTGGCATAGAGATATATATGATTTTTTAGATTTACAAACAGAAACTTGAGATATTAGAAGAAAAGCATTTGATGTTTTTCCAGCTGTTTCAATACCAGATTTGTTTATGAAAAGAGTTAAACAAGATTTAGATTGGACTTTGTTTGATCCTAAAGAAGTTTATGAAATAACTTGAAAAAAACTTCAAGATCACTTTTTGTCAGGCTTTGAAGACTTTTATATATCTTGTGAAAACAATGATAAAATAATTTTAAAAGAAAAAGTTAAGGCAAAAGATTTATTTAAAAAATTTCTTAAATCAACAGTAGAAACTTGAATGCCATACGTATTTTTTAGAGACACAGTAAATAAATACAATCCAAATAAACATGCTTGAAATATTTATTCTACTCAATTATGTACAGAAATTTGTCAAAATACTTCACCATCAAAATTTATAGAAGAAACTCTAGAAGATTGAAATATAGTTATCAAATATACTCCTTGAGATACGGTAGTTTGTAATTTAGCAAGCATAAATGTAGCAAAAGTAAATACTACTGAAACTATGAGTCAAGTTATACCTATAGTTATGAAAATATTAGATAATGTAATAGAGTTAAATTTTTATCCTATAAAAGAAGCAGAAATAACTGCTAAAAAATATAGATCAGTTTGAGTATGATTTTTATGATTAGCTGAATATTTAGCAGTAAATAAATTGGCTTATGATAGCTTAGAAGCTCGCAATAGAGTAGATGAAATGATGGAAGAATTTGCTTATTATACTTTTAAATCATCTCTTGATTTAGCAAAAGAAAGATGAAAATATGAATTATTTGATTGAAGTGAATATTCTAAGTGAATTATTTTGTGAAAAGATAAATCATATTTTGAAAAAAATTCTAAAAACAAAGATTTATGGATTCAATTGATTGATAATATTAAAAAAGATTGACTTAGATTTGCTTATCATCTTGCTCCAGCACCAAATACTTCTACAGCTTGAGTAGTTTGAACTACAGCTGCACTTCTGCCAATATATAAAAAATATTTTGTAGAAACAAATTCTATAGCTCCTTCAGTTGTCGTAGCTCCAAACTTAAATCAAGAGAATTTTTGGTACTATAAAGAATATGTAAACATGAATATGAATGATGTTATAGATATGATATCAGTTATATATAAATGGGTAGATCAATCTATAAGTTTTGAATGGATTATAAACCCTGCAAAAGTAAGTCCAAAAGAATTGTATGATTATTATATCAAATCTTGGGAACAAGAAATAAAAACTGTTTATTATGTTAGATCTATGAGTCTAGAAGTAAAAGAATGTGTAAGTTGTAGTTGATAATTTATTTTATAATTATGATTTTATGAATGATAATTTAATGCATGCTAATCTTATATTTAATCCAGCTTGAGATGATAGTATAGAGAATAGAACAATAATAAAATGAAACACTACATGACTTTTCCAACTTAATACAACAAAATATAGTTGGGCTAAGAGTATGTATCAAGTTATGGTTTGAAATTTTTGGCTTCCAGAAAAAGTTTCTTGACTTTGAGAAGATGCAGTTATGTTTAAAACTTTAACAGAAGAAGAAAAAAGAGCTTATAAATGAATATTGTCATTTTTGATATTTTTGGATAGCATACAAACAGTTAATCTGCCAAATTTTTCAGATATGATAACTGCTCCAGAGGTAAATTTGCTTTTATCTATTCAAACATATCAAGAAGCTATTCATTCTCAATCTTATGCAACTATTTTGGAAACAGTGGTTGATAGTAAAGATAGGGAAGAAATATATTATTTTTGGAGAGATGATAAACATTTACTTGAAAGAAATGAATTCATATGAGGTATTTATCAAAGATTTATAGATGATCCTAGTGATAGAAATTTTTTTGCATGAATAATTTGAAACTTCTTACTTGAAAGTATATATTTTTATAATTGATTTGCATTTTTTGACACACTTGCAGATCAAGCAAAAATGGTTGCTACAGATAGAATGATAAATTATATTAGAAGAGATGAATTAACACATGTTACTATTTTTGCAAATATTATTAAAGAAATAAAAAAAGAGTTTCCAAAGATATATGATGAAAATATGATAGTAGATATGATGAAAATAGCAGTAGAGCAAGAAATAAAATGGTCAAAACATATACTATGAAAAAATATTATATGAATGAGTCATTCAAATATAGAAAATTATACTAAATGGCTTGCAAATCAAAGATTAAGCATGGTTTGAATACCTCCTTTATATCCTGAAGTTATGTCTAATCCTTATAAACATTTAGATAGACTTCAAGATAATAATTCAGAAAAATGAAATTTTTTTGAATCTACAGTTACAAATTATTCTCAATCTACTTCAATGAAATGAAGTTGGGATTTTTAAATAAAAGGACTAGTTTTATATAAAACTAGTCCTTTTATTTTTTATATTTAGTATATCTCTACTTCTACTTCTTTTTCTTCTATATTATTATTTGCAAATATTGCTTTTAATTTTACTTTATATATTCATGGTTTTTCAAACATATGACTTGGAGATGATTCTATGCTTTCAGTTCAATCTCAAAAATTCCACATATATTCTACTATGTGTCAATTACTTCAAGCTCGAGAAAAATTTATTTCTTGTCAAGCTGGAGCTTTTTTAAGGCTTGTTGTTATATTTATGATATTTACTTCTCATTTTAGTATAACAAATTTTTTTGTAGAAAATCTTTTTCATTTTTCTGTTTCTATAGTCAAAGTTACTTCATAAGTTCATTTTTCTTTATATATATGTCATGGATTTTTAGCATCTCTTTCTTCAAGAGGTGTTCAATCTCAATAATCATATATAAATTTTACTATATTATCATTTTTTACTTTACTCAAAGAAGCATCAAATGAAACAGTAGTTGGCGCATATTCACTAGCTTTTTCTATTTTTAAATCTATTATTACATCTCTTTGTATAGTATAAACAATTACTTTTTCCATCATTTCAATTTTTTCATCAGTTTTTTTTCTATGATTTAAAACATATTTTACTACTACTTCTGTAGTTCATTCTTTTTCAAAAGTATGTTCTATATTTCTTCATTTATATTCATAACTTCAATCTCATCATATATCCCAAGATATATTTTGTAGACTATATAAACTATTTGCTGATCTTATAAATCTAGCATCAAATCTAACAGTTTCTGGTGCAGATAAATCATTTATTATATATTCTCAAGTATTTTTATAGTATTTTATATTTTCTATTTTAGAATCATCTTTTGAATAATAAAATTTAACTTCATTATCTAATCTTATTTTTTTATGTGTTTTTATTTTTTCACTTATTCTAACTGTTTTTCCATTAGAATCTGTTATATCAAGTATTACATCGTTGTCTCAATAGTCATCTAAAGTTATAATAGCTTTTGAAGATTCTTTTATATCTCTTAGGTCTGCATTTTTTTGGACTACTTTATCTCATATTTCCCACTTAAATCATGTTATTATTCAATTTCAAAAACTTGTATCTAAATCACTTACTTTAAAAGTATATTTTAAATCATTATCTATATCTTGATAATATTCTATTTTTCACCATGTACTTGTCTTTTCTCAATCTAAAATAAATATTCTATCCCATCATTTATCTTTTTTAGTTTGTTCTTTTACTCTCAATCAAATTATTTCTTTTTTATATATTATTTGAGGAGAGAAGTAATAGTTATTTGATATGTATTTATCTAAATTTTTTTCTGTATACCATTCAGTTTCTCATATCTTTTTTAAATCACTAGCATCAAAATTTACTTTTAATCATCAATCTGGAATAGATGTTTTAGTTATCTTAACAAGGTTTGTTATACTTATACTAGGACTTTCTAAAACCTCTTTTTTAGTATTTAATTTATCAGGAAATCTGTTATCTATTCACTCAAGAGTTATCTTTATGTTAAAAGTTCATTTTCTATCATAAGTATGTATTACTATATTTGATTGACTATCATCTGATGAAAAAAATTCTTCTTTTGTTCAATCTCAAAAATCAAAATAATATTTTTTTATTAAAAATCAATTTTGTAGTTCATCTTTTTTAAGATAATTTATGTCTATTGCTAAATCTATAGGTCATATTAAATTTGTAGTATTGGTCAATATTGATCATTGTTTTCAAAAATCTTTATTCACTAATAAATTATTATCATAAATTTGTATTTTTCAATAAGACATTTCTATCCAATTTGGAAGTGATTTTATTTTTTTATCCAATGCAAGCCATAAAACTCAAGTTCATAATAATATAATTATAAAAAATATAGATGCTATTATAAATCATATTTTTTTTCTTTTATATTCTTTTTTTGTAAATATTGCTTTATATAAAACAAATATTGTTATAAGACTTAAAAATAGTATTATTATTGAAAAAACTAATGTAGTAGTGTTTAATAAAAAAACATTTACATCATTTAAATTTATTCATAGATTTTTAAAAAAGCTTACATCACTCGGTGTTTTAGCATTATTAACTATAAAAGTTAAAAAAACTCATCACATTATAAGAGCTATAAGCAATATTCAGCCTAAAAATCAAAAAGCTTGTCAAGGAGAAATTCACTTCTTTTTTTGATTTGTTTTTAAGTTTTTGTTTCAATTATTATTTTCTTTTATTATACTACATTTTAAAAACACACTTTCTCAAAAGCTTCATGGTACAGTTTTTGTTAAAACTTGTATTTTCTTATCTCGTATAGCATGCTCTCAAATATTTTTTTGTTCTATTTGAGTTTCTCATAGATTTAAATTTGATATTTTTTTTGCTTCCAATACTATATTAAAATAAATATTTAATTTAATGTTTTTGCTGTCTGCTACAATAGAATCTTTTTTATATATTACTTTACAATATATATTATTTGGTTCTAAAACAGCAAAATCATATCAATTTTTTAATATAGATATAATTATATCATCAATTTTGTTTATATTTATATCATAAATTATGTTTTCATTTTCCATTTTTATATATATTTTAAATTAAAAAATAAATTATTTTAATTATATCTAGTTTGTTATTTTTGCAAATTAAAAAAAGCAAATATAAATTTGCTTTTTTTAAACTCTTATTTTTATTTTAGAGTTATTTGTAGAATTATTATTTTTATTATTAACTTGAGTCTCTTTTATATTTCAAATATTAAAAATAGGGTTTATTTCTTCTAAACTTTTATTTAACAATTCTTCATTTTGAGATATTTGTAAATCTTTTTCATTTATTTCAATTTGATTTACAGTTATATCTTGTTTAATAGATAAAATAGCTTTACTTACTTTATAATCAATCTCATCTAATAGGTTTTTAAATTTATCAAAAGCTCTTTCTTTATAAACTAGAATAGGTTGTTTTTGATTATATCATTCAAAAGCTACGCTTTCTCTTAATTTGCTCATAGAGTCAATATGTCTCATCCATAATTCATCTATAGATTGTAATACTATTTGTTTTTCTATTTCATAAAAATCTTTTTCTTCTTTAAATATGGATTTAATTTCATTTATTTTATCTAAAACTTTTTTTGTTATATCTTCTATTATTTCTTCTTCAGTATTTTCTATATTATATTCTTTTGTTAATAGTTCAAAATTTACAAATTCATTTATTTTTTTTGCAAAATTATTACTATTTTTTTCTTCATTTCAAGCTAAAAAACCAGATATAAGAATATTTAGTTGTTCTTTTATTTTTTCTTCTACATAAGAATGAATATTTTCATCTTCTAGTACTTTGTTTCTTCTAGAATAAATTATTTCTCTATGTTTATTCATAACATCATCATATTCTAAAACATGTTTTCTAGTGTCAAAATGATATCATTCTACTTGTTTTTGTACTTGAGTTACTCTAGAAGTCAACATACCACTTTGTGCTATAGGCTCATCATCAGGAAGAGAGGCAAATATAGGAGAATTAAACATAGAAAAAAGTTTATCTCAACCAAATATTCTCATAATTTCATCTTGAGGTGACAATAAAAATTGAGTTATTCAAGGATCTCATTGTCTTCAAGCTCTTCATCTCAATTGGTTATCTATTCTTCTTGTTTCGTGTTTTTCAGTTCATATAATATACAATCATCATAATTTTCTAGCTTCTTCATCAAGTTTTATATCTGTTCATCTTCAAGCCATATTTGTTGCTATAGTTACAGCTCATTTAGTTCATGCTTTTGATACTATTTCAGCTTCTGTTTCATGATATTTTGCATTCAATACATTGTGAGGTATTCTTAATTCTTTCAATCTACTACTTAAATATTCTGACTTTTCAACAGATATAGTTCATACAAGTATTGGTTGTCAAGTTTCATAAACTTCTTTTATAAGTTTAACAGTATAGTCATATTTTCATTTTTCATTTTTAAAAAGTAAATCTGCTCTATCATCTCTTATAATAGGTTTATTTGTAGGTATTGATAGTGTTTCAAGAGAATATACTTTATAAAATTCTTCTTCTTCAGTTTTAGCTGTTCAAGTCATTCAAGCAAGTTTCCAATACATTCTAAAATAATTTTGAAATGTTATTGATGCTAAAGTTTTTGACTCTCTTTTTATTTCAACTCATTCTTTTGCTTCTATAGCTTGATGAAGTCAATCTGAATATCTTCTCCCTGACAATACTCTTCAAGTATGTTCATCTATTATCATAACTTCATCATTTACTACTAGATAATCTTTATCTTTTTTGTATACAGCTTTTGCTTTTAAGGCATTTTCTATGTGATGCAAATCATTATATCTTTCTGATATATATATATTTTCTATTCACATTATTTTTTCTATTTTTTCTATTCATGCAGTTGTTAGAGTTGCTGTTTTTTGTTTTTCATCTATTTTATAATCTATTCATTCTGTTAGTTCTTTTGATATAGTTGCAAATTGTAAATATTTTGAAGTAGGTTCATTATCTGGCATAGATATGATTAAAGGAGTTCTTGCTTCATCTATAAGTATAGAGTCAACTTCATCTATAATCGCAAAAAATAAGCTACTCATAACTTTATTTCCCTTTTTTGTAACCATATTATCTCTTAGATAATCAAATCACATTTCATTATTTGTAGCATAAACTATATCTGAATGATAATTTTCATATTTTACACTAGGTGATTGATTGTGAGTTATAACTCAAACTTTTAATCATAATAAATTATACAATACTCACATTTCTTCACTATCTCTTGTAGCTAGATAATCGTTTACTGTAACTATATGTATAGGATTTCAAGTTAAAGCATTTAAATATGCTGGCAAAGTAGCAACTAAAGTTTTTCATTCTCAAGTTTTCATCTCTGCTATATGTCAATTATGTATAGCTATTCACCCTATAAGTTGTACATCATAAGGAATCATATTCCATAATATAGTTTTTCAAGATTTTAGAGTAAATTCTTTTCAATTCAATAACTTACAAGCTCGTTTATGATTTGCAAAAGCTTGAGGAAGGATATTTTTTAGAGTATCTTTTATTTTTAAAGTATCTTCTTTATTTCTAAAATCTAAATTTATAAATAAATCTTTTAGTTCTTTAGTTTTGTTTTTTACATCATCTTCACTAAAATTTTCAAATTCTTTTTCATATTTTTTTATTTCTTCAATTATTTTCATATAAGATTTTATTTTTTTCTTATCTGGATCTCAAAAAACAGCTTTTATAATATTTTCTATCATTTTTAAATTAAATTATTAAAATATAACTTTTTTATTATATTAAAATATAAAAAAAAACAAATTTTTTGATTTTTAACTTTAAATTGTTATATTTAAAAAGTTATATTTTAATTTTTCTTTTATGTCAATTATAGAAACAAATTTTTTTATTGAAGATAAAAATTCAAAAATTAATGATTTTCTATCTTGAAGGACCTTTAGGAGCGATAAAGAATTTATAGAATTTTTAGAAGATTATTTATTTTGAAATATAATATCAAAATGAGATTTACAAGAATATGTAAGTAATGAAGATATTATGACTTTGATAGATTCAAAAATATGAAAATAATATATGAAAAAACTTTTTTAAAAGATTTAGAAAAAATTAAAGAAAAAGAAGTTTTAATTAAGTTAAAAGAAAATATTTTAAATATAGAAAATATAGAAAAAATTACTAATATTAAAAATATTTAAAAATTATCTTGATATAATAATTATTATAGAATTAAAATCTTAGATTTTAGAATTTGATTAAAAATTAAAGATAATCAATTAGTTTTTATCAGATTTAAATCTCGTAAAGATATATACAAATTATTTCCATAAAAAAAATTATGTTAGCATATATAAAATGAAAAATTAAAAATATAGAATTAAGTAATGTTATAATTTTGACAAATAGTTGAATATGATATGAAGTTTTTATAAACGAACTTTTATATTCAAAAATTTATAATAAAGAAGAAATAGAGCTATTTTTGCATCATTCCATTAGTGAAAATTGACAAACAATTTTTTGATTTTTTTCAGCAGAAGAAAGAAATATGTTTAAAGAACTTATAAAAATATCTTGAGTATGAGGTCGTGTTGCTCAAAATATTTTGTCTTTGTGAGTAAATAGATTAAAAAAAGCTATTATAGAAGAAGATAAAAAAACTATAGAAACTATAAAATGAGTTTGAAAAAAAATGGCAGAAAAAATAGTTTTGGAGCTAAAAGATAAAGATATTTTAAATGATTACTTAAAAGAAAATACAAATGATACTTTAAATAATAATTCTATTAAAATAGAAAAAAATATTTTAAAAGAAATTATTCAAACTCTTACTCTTATGTGATATAATCAAAAAAGAGTAGAAGAATTACTTCAATCTTTACCTGAGTGAATTGATAAAATTGATAAAATTATACCTTATATAATAAAAAATATATAAAATTTCTTTTATATATTTTTTATTGCCTAAACAATATTTTTTGTATAAAAATAACACAATTCATTTCAATTATATAATTTTCTCTTTTTTATTTTTTTTATATTTATTAAATTATCAAATTCAGCATAAGCAGTTATGTATCAACCATATAAATCTTTGTTTTTATCTAAAATATTATATAAATTTTTATATAATATTTTTAAATTATCTGATTTTAATCTCAATCAATAAGGAGGATTGCTAACTATAGTTCAAGTTAATATATCATTTTTGTAGTCAAATAAATCTTTTTTTATAAATATTATATTCTCCAAAACTTTTGCATTTTTTGCATTATTTTTTGCTATTTCTAAAACATTTTCATCTATATCAGAAGCTATTATGTGATATTTTTTTGGAAATATTTTTTCTTTTGCTTCTTGTTTTATATTTTTAAATATATTTTTTGGTATAAAAGACCGATTTTCAAAAGCAAATCTTCTATTTAATCAAGGAGCTATATTTTTTGCTATCATTGCTCGTTCTATAGCTATTGTTCCAGATCAACAAGTGATATCATAAAGGGGAGTATCATATTTCCAATTAGATAGCAAAACTATTCAAGCAGCAAGAGTTTCTTTTATTGGAGCCTCGTTTGAAGCAATTCTATATCATCTTTTATGTAGAGAATCTCAAGAAGTATTTAATAATATATATGATTTATCTCATATTATAAGTGTAAAAATTTCAAATTTTGGTTTTTCTATATCTTCAAGTATTATTTTATCTGTATTTCAATTAAGTTTTTGCACAATAGATTTTTTAATTATTTTTTGAATAGTTGGAGTTGATTCTAATTTTGATTTTATAGAAGTTGCTTTTACTATTATAGGAAATGTATCTGTTAAGTATTTTCTCCAATTTATAGAATAACTTAAATCATACAATTTATCAAAATCATCTGTTTTTTCAGATTCTTCCAATACTAAATATAGCTTATTTCATACTCTAGACCATAAGTTTACTTTTACTGTTAGATCTATATCTCACTCAAAAAACACTAGCCTATCTTTTACTTCAGTTATATCTCATCATTGTTTTGTTATTTCTTTTTTAGCAATGCTTTCAAGTCAAGCACTACAAGTCAGTAAATATTTCATTATTTTATAATTATTAAATAATTTGTATCATCTTAATTAAAAAATCAAAAAAAACAAAATAAAAAAGAAACTTAATTTAAGTTTCTTAAAGAGTTTTTACTACTTTATTCATAAAATTTACAAAATGCTTTATATTAATTTTTTCTCAAAAATGCTTTACAAAAGTTTCATGAGTTAACATAGTTGTATCTGGCAAAATAGCTCTATTATCTATTTTTATATCTATAAAGTCATTCATTATCATATCAGCTTTACTATAAAATTCATTTTGATTTACACAAGTTTTATTTCAATTTGATAAATATATTGAAATAATTTTATCTACTATTTTTATAGCATTTATAAGTTTTTCTCAAGAATTATAATTTTTAGCTTCATATTTTAATCAATTTATAACCATATTATAGGTTCAATCTTGATTTTTTTCATAAGAATACATTTTTCAAGTAGAATTTATTTCTTTTAATCTTTCATTTATTCTATTTTCAATAGTATCTAAATTAGATTTTACATCATTATTTTTGTCTATAGGTTTACTTACTTCCATAGGTATAACTAGGCAATCTTTTTTATCGCATGTCATATATTTAAATTTAAATATTAAATTACAATTATATTTTAGTATATTTTTATATAAAAAGCAAAAAAAAGATAAAATAAATACATAGCAGATAAAATAAATATTATTTTTATAAAAAAGTTATAAAAAATTTGACTTTTAATAAAAAGTGTGTTTTAATATCTTTGTAATACTTACTGATGGTAAATTAAATTACCGAAAAACAAAAATAAAATGTTTAACAAACTTGTAAAAACAAAAATAAAAATAATTAAAAAGTAATAAAAATTTCTACATCTTATATGATTTTAGTTAATCTATTATATATAAGAATTTTTGTAGCAAGGAGCCTGAATGACCTTGAGAAAAATGTAGGGAAGGTAAGTTTTACACATTTTTAAAAACTCTATACAATCTCAATATATACAACGCAATAGGAGATAAAAAGTATAGAGTATTTTTTTTTGTTTTTTTTAAATAAATGAATATACTCTAAAAACAAAATTTATTTTTTAAAATTATATAAGTTATGAGAACAAGTATAAAAAAAGTTCCAAACTCTATAGTAGAGCTTACAATAGAGGAAACTAAAGATAATATTATAAAACATAGAAAAAAAGTTCTAGATAATATTAGAAAAAAATCTGATATAAAATGATTTAGAAAATGAGCAAATATACCTGAAAATATTTTAATTTCTAACTATTGAGAAGAAAGAATTTATTCTATGATAATAGATGAAGCTTTAAATGATATGTATCCAAAAGCTTTAAAAGAACATAAAATATTTCCTATAGCTCAATGAGAGTTAAAAGAAATAGTGTCTCAAGATCCTATGATAGTTGTTATGTCTATAGAAGTATTTCCAGAAATAGATGTAAAAGATGATTATAAAAAAATAAAACTTAAAAAAACTCAAATATCTGTAAATGATGAAGAAGTAGAACAGGCTTTGAAACAAATTCAAGATAGATTTACTACTTATCAAAAAGCAGATGCAGATTATCAAGCTCAAAATTGAGATAAAGTATTTGTAAATACTACTTGATATGATTTAGAGGGGAATTTACTTGAAAATACTACTATGGAAAATTATCCTTTAGTTTTATGAAGTAAAATACTTGTGTCATGATTTGAAGAATCAATGATTTCAAAAAAATCTTGAGACTCTTTTGAAATAGATGTAGAATTTCCAAGTGATTATCACAATGTTTCATTTGCATGAAAAAAAACTAGATTTAGTATAACTATAAATGAAATAGAAAAATCAGTTAAACCAGAGTTTACTTCTGAATTTATAAAAGAATTAAGATGAAAAGATTTAGACTTAAATTGATTTAAAGAACTTATAAAAAAAGAATTACTTGATACAAAACAGTCAAATGCTAGATTGCAAGATGAAAATGCCTTAATGGACGAATTATTTAAAATATCAACTGTAGATTTTTGAAAATCTATGCTAAATGAACAATTAGTTAGAGTTTTTGAAGAAATAAAAGAAAACATTTTACAATCTTGAGCTAAAGTTGCAGATTATATATCAAGTTTATGATTGACAGAAGAAGAATATAAAGAAAAATACGTTAAGCCTATTGCTGAAAGAAGATTAAAAAGTGAACTTATACTTCATAAATTGCAAGAAATAGAAAAAGTTATTCCATCAGAAGATGAAATAAAAAAAGAAATAGAAGAAATATTTGAAAGATTTTCTTCATCTGAAGTAAAAGAAAGACTTACACAATTATATGTTCCTTGAAATAAATATTATGAAGAATTAGTAAATAGAATAGGTTATAAAAAACTAATAGACACTTTTTTTGAATAATATGAATATATCGATATTTTTGTCTTGTTGACAACAAAATCTTTGAGATGAACTTATTTTGAAAAATGAGATAAAACTTTTAAAAAAAGAGTATTGAGAAAATACTCTTTTTACAGTTTTTACTTATGATTTAAAAGATGATTTTTTGCAAGATAATTCTATAAAATATATAGAGTATTTTCCTATTTCAATTAAACAACCTAAAAATATTATAAGAAATATAAAAAATTTTTATAATTTTTTATATCAAGTTTATAAATCAGATTTAATAGTTGTTTGATGATGATGAATTTTTTATGAAAATGAAGTTTTATGAGTTTCAAATCCATTAAATATGTGGTATATAAGATTGATTTTTTTTAAGATTTTTTTTAAAAAAGTTTTATTTTATTGAGTTTCTATAGAAATATGAGAAAAATCTAAAAATTTATATAAAATAAAAAAAATATTTTCTCTATGAGATGATATAAGAGTAAGAAATGAGTATTCTTTTTTATTACTACAAAAAATATGAATAAAATCTAAACTTATAGATGATCCTGTTTTTTATGACACATGAGATAATTATATAAAAAAATCACCACTTTTTAGTGTTGACTGTAAAAATATTGATTTAAGTTTTTTAAGTAAAATAGATTTTTGCGGTAAGACTATATGAATTGCTTTTAGAAAGTGATATTTAGAAGATGATATTTTGGAAAAAATATGTGAAAATATTATACAAAAATGATGAAAAATAATTTTATTACCACATAGTTTTCATAAAACTAATATAGAATCAAATGATGAATTTTATCTAAAAAAAATTTTAAAAAATAATATAACAATAACCTCTAGTATATCAGAAACATATGAATTATATAAACAAAAAAATATAGATTTATGTCTATCTATGAGACTTCATTCTATGATTTTAAGTCAAGTTTATGATATAGATTATATCAAGTTTAGTTATAGCTATAAGACAAAATAAGAAACTCTATACAGAGTTTCTTATTTTATTATTAAAGTTTGAGGGTTACTAGTTGTAGTTGAATCACTTGCTGTTAAACAAGCTGCTAGACTTTGTGCTTCTGTTCAACTTCAAGTAACTCGAGGTATACAAACACTAGGAATACTTCGTGTTCAAACCCAAGAAGGTATAGAGGCTGTTACAAAAACTTGAGTTCATATAGTATTTATAGAAATACCTTGTTCTAATCTAATATCATTGTTTCATCAATCTTTTCATGACTTTTCTTTTGTATTTCAAGTATTTTCAAAATGTCAACTTATTTCGTAAATTTGTCAGTATATTCAATTAGAGTCTGCAGCAACTCAATATGCATATTCAAAATTTGAAGTTGAAGATCTTTGTCAACTTTTAGGATCTATTGGTAATTTTGGAGTATATATTTTAGTTTCTAGAAAAGATGTTAAATTTGTACTTTGAATTCATGAATTTGGATAAGCTCATTTATCTTGATAAACTTGTTCTAATCATGATTTTAGTGCATTCAAATCGCTAACTCTAGTAGCATCTCTAGCTTTTTGTATTTGAGAAGTATAAACAGAGGTAGCACCTGTTGCTAGTATACCAATAATTGTAATAACTACTAATAGTTCTATAAGAGTAAAACCTTTTTTATTTTTTGTATTTAACATATACATAAATTATTAAATAAATTAAAGTAGTATCATTATATATTTTTTTTATTTTTTGTCAAAATGTTTGACTTAAAATCTTTTTTTTATATTATAATTTTATTTAATTTATGATTATAAATTTATGAGTGATAATATTTTAGAGAGAATTATAACTGAATTAACTCAGTTAAATGTTTGAATAGGTTCTTTGAAATGAGATATTGCATCTATGAAATCTATGATTAGAGATTTAGATGATAGAGTATTTAACTTAGAATCAAGATTTGATAACTTAGAATCAAGATTTGATAACTTAGAATCAAGATTTGATAACTTAGAAAAAGAGTTTAAAATTATAAAAATAGAATTAACTAATAAAATAGATTCTGTAAAAATAGAGCTTAGTGATAAAATATTTAGTTTTAGAGAAGAGTTTAGGGATTACACATATACTCAAGAATTAGAACATACTGCAACTAGAAAATTATTTAATCAAGCATTTGAAAGAATAAATGAAAATATGTTGTATCAAGATAAAGTTGATAGAATAGAGCGAATAATAAAATGAAGACAAGCTAGATGAAGTACTAATTTTTTTAATACATCTAGTTCGCTTGATAAGACTGTAGTTTAATATGGAAATAATAATATTTATCACAATTTTTATAGTTATTTTTTGAATATTTTTAGTTTTTAAATTTTCTAAAAAAAGAAAACTTGATAGAAATAAAATAATTTTTTTTGAAAATAGACTTGAGTCTATAAAAAAATATTCATTTAAAGAACAAATTATGGATTATGATAAGCTATATCATAAAATACTTTTGGAGCTTTGATACAAATGAACTTTTTGAGAAATACTTAAATCTAAACCTAAAATTATAATAGATATTCAAAAAATATGGGAATTACACAAATTAAGAAATAAACTTGCACATGAACTTGATATAGTAGATGAAAAGATTTTATATAAAAATTCTTTAGAATACTATAATGAGATAAAAAAAATATTAAATAATATATCATAATTAAATCATATGTTGAAAAAAATTATAGCAAGTGTTTTACTTGCTTTATTTTTGTTTAAATTTACTTTTGTTTATTCATTGGAGACAATAAACTCTAGTTTTTTGTATTATTTAGATAAAGATAGTAATTGAAAAATAGATACTTTACAAATAGTTTTTGATAAAGAATTAACTTGAAGTTTAGATTATTCTAAGCTATTTTTGTATTCTAATACTTGATGATTATCCACTTCTAAATTGGACTGAGTAAATAATATATTTTCAAATTACTCTTTATCTTGAAATACTTTGATTTTAGATATTTTAGAACAAGATAATTATTTGACTTGATTAACTGTAAATAACTCTACCTTGAGTCATTTGAGACTAAAAACTAATAGTTGAGTTTGAATAAAAGATTTATCTTGAAATGAGATAAAATTACTTTATTGAACAAGTTTTGATAGTTATAAAAATGTATTTTTTAAAGAAAATATTGTAGATACACTTATAGAAACTAGTTCTTGAAGTTTGAGTGAAACTTGAATATTAGATAGTCAGTCTTGAACTCTTTTACAAACTTGAGTTTTATTGGAAACTAATTCTTGAATATTGTTAGAAAATAGCTCTTGAACTTCTATTGAAAATCAAAAAATAAATACTAAAATAAATTTTCAATCACCTAGTTATTTGTTAGATAAAGAAAAAGATACAAATATATATTATTGTGATAACTCAAAAACTGATTGTAAAGTAAATTTTAATTTACAAATGAATATTTGAAGTTGATTTCTAAATATTTCTAATACAAAATATAATTGTGAATGGAATTTTGGAATAGATGATTATTTTGAAGAAAAATATAAATGTAATCCTACAACTATTGTTTACCCAGATTGAAATTTTGATGTAAATTATATTATTACAGATATTTTATCTTGAGAAAAATACAGTAAAAATTTTAAAATAATAAATACTTGATATAAAGAAGAATCAAATACAAAAATAATTTATTCAACTAGAACAGAAACAATTACTAAAGAAGTTTTGTATATAGAAGAACCAAAAATAGAGATTCAATCATGACTTGATGATAAAAATATTTGTAAAAAATATGATTGTAATCTAAATCTATCATATACTCCAAAAAATACTAAAGAAAGATGTAAATGGGATTTTTGATGATGAATTTATGATGTTTGAGGGCAAGATAAATGTAACCCTTGATATATAAAATATGGTAAATGAAATTTTGAAATTAAACTAAAAGTTTTTGAATCTTGAAATGAAACAAATTTTAAAGAATCTAAATTAAAAATTGAAAATAATTTTTTATCAAATGAAATGCATGAAAATATAAATAATATAGAAACTTCAACTTGAAGTGAAATTATAGAAAATAATAACATAGAAAAAAAGGATACAATAAAAGCAAAAATCAAACTTCAATGAACAATTTGATGAAAAGACAAAAAACTGTTATGAAATTATTTATTTTGTTATAAAGAAGAATGTAGTATAAATTTATCTTGAGAAGATAGTTATAGTTTTTCTTGAAAAATCTCTTATAATTGGGATTTTTGAAATTGACTTTTTGATAATTCAAAAAATCCAAAATCTATTATTTATAAACTATGAAATTATAAGATAATTTTAGAAATAAGTGATGATTTTTGAAATAAATCTGTAGATTATTTTTTTGTAGAAGTTTTATGAGAAAATAAAGAAGGAAATAAACTGAATGAAAATTGATCAAATATATTTTCTTCTTGAGTTATTGTATCTTGAGTTTTACCAAACCCATCTTGATCTGATCATATAGAATATATAGAATTGAAAAATATATCTGATAAAAAAATAAATTTAAATAATTGTAAAATAGATGATAAAATAAAATGATGAAGTAAAGAGTATGTTATAGATAAAGATATATTTTTAGAACCATGAAAAACTAAAAAATTTTTTAGTTTTGAAACTCATATTAAACTAAAAAATACTTCTTGAGATGAAGTTAATTTGACTTGTAACTGACAATTATATGATCATATTAAATGGTTTTTTGATACAAAAGATGATATATTGATAGATAAAAATTTGATAGAAATATATAATAATTCAAAAATAAAAACAAAAATTTTAAAAATTATAGATTGAGATACTTTTGAAATAGATTTATTTTGAAAAAAATATAAATTAAGACTTATATGAGTAGATACACCAGAAACAAAACACCCTCAAAAAGAGATTCAACAATACGGTATAGAAGCATATAATTTTTCTAAAAATTTAGAAGATAAAGAAGTATTTTTGATCATTGATAAAAATAATTTTATAGATTCTTATTGAAGACTTTTATGATATATTTCTTTAAATAATTGAAAAACTTACAATGAATTACTTTTAGAAAAATGATACTCTAAACTATATGATAAGTATGATTTTGAATATAAAAATATATTTGAAATATCTCAGCAAATAGCTAAAAATGCAAAAATATGATTGTGGAGTGAAAAGCAAATAAATATAGAAAAAATAGATTTTTCACAAGATTATCAAACTCAAACATGAGATACTGTAAAAGAAGAAATAAATAATAAAATAGAAATAATTGATAATATAAAAGAAATATTGCAAAATACTAGTTCATGAGAATTAGTCTTAGAAAAACCTATAAAAATAGAAGAACTGACAATTTTTCTCAAAAAGTTAAAATTTCAAAAAAATGATTAAAAATCTATTGAAAAACATTTCCAAATACAAAAGTAATTTTAAAAGTTTATTCTCAAGATGCAAAAACCAGTTTTTTTATATTAACTACTTTTGCAGATGATAGTTATTATGAAACTTTTTCTGATGAAAATTGAAATTATTCTATAATTATAGATAATACTTCTAAATGAAATTATAAAATAAATAGTTATCTTGATTTAAAAAATGATATTAAATTTGATATTTGAAAAACAAATGAATTTGAAATAGAACAAGAAGATATAGAATATATGAGTTATAATAAAATAGAAAACACAAATATAGAAAAAACATATAATTATATAGATTTAGAAGCTATTATAACTTTGCAAAAAATATCTAAAAATATACAAGTTTCTCAAAAAGAAATTATTTGTAAAAATACAGATAAATGTAAAGTAAATTTTGATTGAAGAGAATCAAAATGAAAAGATATTAAATATAAATGGTTAATAAATGATAAAGAAGTTTCTACAAAACCAAACCCATCTTCATTTGAATTTTATGAAAAAATAAATATTATAAAAATGATTATATCTGATTGAATTGATACAAAAGAAGATTTTTTTATCATAAAAGTTGAGTGAAAAATAAAAAAAGAAAAATCTATAAAGAAAGAAAATAAAGAAAATGATAAAAATATTTCCAAAAATCAAGATTTCTCTATAATACCAAAAACTTATGCTTCAGATGATATTATAAGTAAAAAAGAAGACTTACTTTTTCATATATTTATGAATTTTATAGTATTTTTATTTTTTATAGTGTGATCTATTTTTATTTTGAGAAAAAAAGATATT
>CAZIGU010000001.1:0-31836 GCA_964538545.1 uncultured Candidatus Peribacteria bacterium | reverse complement strand
GAGTTTCTATTTTTTTTATAAATTTATCTTCTAAATATAAAGTTATAGAAAAAATTGTTCTATAAACTAAATAAATTGTTATGAAAAATGTAATAAAAAATAAAATCAATATAGAAACTGTAAAATAATTAAATCAACTATAAGCCAATATAGTGGTTTTTTCAATTCAACCACTAAAAACTACAAGAAATATAGATATTATAAAAAAAACTACAAAAGGTAATATCAAAAATAATCAAACTAATGAAACTATATTGAAATACCTAACATAAATAGTAAATAAATTTTTAGAAAAAAAAGGACTTATTATATTATTTTTATACTCTAAAAATAGTTTAGTATTCAAAACTGATTGATAATAAAAAGAAAATATCAAAATAAAAATTCATAAAAACACTAAAATAATCTCTATAAAAATAACAAAAAAATTATCTCATAAAGTAGCTAAAACACTCATAGGAAGACTTCCTGAAATGAAATAATTTGATAATATTTCACTCCATTTGACACTATCATTTTTTGCTAAAAAATATACAACTAAAAAAAATGGTGAAGAAAAAATAATTCAAATAAAAATAGATACAAAAAAGAATATTGTTTTATTTATAATCCAATTTACAATATTTCTATATGGTAATAATAAGTCTTTCAAAATATTTAAAATCATATTTCAGTATTAAAAAGTAAAAAATTCATATTTTAGTATAATAATTTTTTTATAAATACAAATTTTTATAAAAAAGAATGGATTAAAATCCATTCTTTTAATTTTTACTTCTAGAATATTTTTTTCTGTCTGTTTCTGTTAAATATTTTTTTCTAAGTCTTATATTTAAAGGAGTTATTTCAACATATTCATCTCAACCTATATAATCAATTGCTTCTTCTAACGTCATTCTTCTAGGAGTAGCAAGTTTCAATGCTTCATCACTACCTGATGCTCTTATATTTGTCAATTGTTTATTTTTTGTAGCATTAACTACAAGTTCTCATCATTTTAAATGTTCTCATATAATCATTCATTCATATATAGATACTGCTGGATCTACAAACAAAGGTCATCTATCTTGAAGTTTCCATAGAGAATAAGCCATTGTAGATCAAGTTTCTCATGAAACCATAGATCAAACTTCTCTTTTCTCAATAGGTCATTTATATTCTGCAAATTCTTCAAAAGAAGAAGTTAGAATTCATTCTCATTTAGTGATAGTAGTAAATTCTGATTTAAAACCTAGAAGTCATCTAGTAGGTACTTTAAATTCTAAAGACACTGTTCAATTTTCATCAACCATATTTACCATTTCTCATTTTCTTTTTCAAAGTTTTTCTATAACAGCTCATGCAAATTCAGAAGGAACAGAAACAGCTACTCTTTCAATAGGTTCCATTTTAACTCCATTTTCAACATGCATTATTACTTCAGGAGCTCAAACTTGAAGTTCAAATCATTCTCTTCTCATAGTTTCTATCAAAACTGATAAGTGTAATTCTCATCTTCAAGATACCATAAAGTTTTCACTTCAATCAAAATCTATTTTCATTCAAACATTTGTTTCTAACTCCCTTTCTAATCTATCTCTTATTTGTCTAGAAGTAACCATTTTTCATTCTTTACCTGCGAAAGGAGAATTATTAACTAAAAATTCCATTTTTAGAGTAGGCTCATCTATAGTAATAGGAGGAAGAGCTTCAACTGAAGTATCTTGTGCTATTGTTTCTCAAACAAATATATCTGGTATTCAAGCTATTGTAACTATATCTCAAGCTTGAGCTTGTGGAGTTTTTACTTTAGCTAATCAATGATTTGTTAATATTTCTGAAATTTTTCATTTTCTTTTAGTTCAATCATTTGCAGTTATTGTAACCTCTTGTCAAAGTTTTACTACTCAATCATAAACTCTTCAAATAGCTAGTCTACCTAAAAAATTATCATATCATAGATTTGCAACTTGCATTCTAAAAGGTTTTTCTGAATTATTTGGAGCTTCTGGAACTTTTTCCATAATCATATCAAAAAGTGGAGTTATATCTTTTGAATCATCTGATAAATCCCTTTTTGCTATTCATTCTCTAGCTATAGCATAACAAACAGGAAAATCTAGTTGTTCATCTGTAGCTCATAATTTAACAAATAAATCAAATAATTGATCAACAACCCAATCTGGACGAGAAGTAGGCTTGTCTATTTTATTTATTATTACTATAGGTTTTAAGCCTAAAGCTAAAGATTTTTTAAGAACAAATTTAGTTTGAGGCATAGGTCATTCATATGCATCTACAACTAAACAGACAGAGTCAACCATTCTCAAAACTCTCTCTACTTCACTTCAGAAGTCAGCATGTCATGGAGTATCAACTACATTTATTTTGTGTTCTTTGTAAAAAATTGAAGTATTTTTTGCATAAATAGTTATTCATCTTTCTTTTTCTTGATCGTTACTATCCATAACTCTCTCATCAACTTTTTCATTTTCTCTAAAAGTTCAAGATTGTTTAAGCATAGCATCTACTAAAGTAGTTTTTCAGTGATCTACATGAGCTATTATGGCAATATTTCTAAAAGACATATAATATTGTTAAAATATAAATAAAAAGTATATTACTTTTAAACGTGTCAGAGTATAATTATTATTTTATTAAAAGCAATTTATTTTTGACTTATTAAAAATATTTTTAATATATTCTTACTTGTTTCTTAATTAAAAAAAATATTTTAGTTTTGGAATTATAAATATAAATATAAAAAAATGAAAATACTACTAATTGAAGACAATATACAAATATCTAAAAATATAATTTAGATTTAGTTTGCAAAATATAACTTGTGAATCTTGTCTAGATTGATTATCTTGATTAAATAAAGCAAAAAACTATTATTATGATGTCATCATATTAGATATAAACTTACCATGATTATCTTGAATAGAAGTTTTGAAAGAAATAAGAAAATCTTGAATAGATACTCAAATAATTATATTAACTTCAAACTCTTCAAAAAAACGATATTATACAATGATTAAATATTTGAGCAGATGATTATATGACAAAACCATTTGATTTTGAAGAATTACCTGCTAGATTAAATACTCTTAACAGAAGAAATTTAAAAAATAAATCAAATATTATAATTTTTTGAGATTATAATATTAATATAGAAAAATGATTTTTCTTTTTTAAAACTTATATAAAAAATGATTGAGATTATATATTATTTTTGTCAAAAAGCCCTTATGATTTAGATAGTTATTTATTTGATATTTTATTATTTTTAATTTTAAGTTTATTATTTTCTATAATATTTTATTTATTATGAAGATATTTTTCAAAAAAAATACTTAAACCTATAGAAAATAACTTAAAAGAAATGACTGATTTTATACACAATGCAAGTCATGAAATAAAAACTCCTATATCTGTTATAAATTCTAATTTATCATTGTTAAATTTTCAAAAAATATATGATAAAGAACTTATAAAAAACTCTACAGATGAAATAAAAAGAATTGATGATATAATTAAATCTCTTATTGATTTATCAGATATAAGTTATATAAAAAATTATGAAAAAACAAATATATCAATAGAAATAGAAAATATTTTAAAAGAATTTAATAACGATATTATAGAAAAAAATATAAAAATAATATATGAAAAAAAGAAAATGTTTTTGTAAGTGTACCTAAAAATTATTTTTATATACTTTTTTCTAATCTATTAAGAAATACTATAAGGTATAATAAAAAAATTGATTTATTGAAATAATTTTACAAAAAAATAAACTTAGTATAAAAAATTCATGAGTAGCTATAAAAAAAGAAAATTATGAAAAAATTTGGGAAAGATTTTATAAAGAAGATATTTCAAGAAATTCAAAATGAAGTTGAATATTACTTTCTTTAGTAAAAAAATAACAGATATTTACAAAATAAAAATATCTGTTAAATCAAAAGAAAATGAATATAGTTTATTTGAAATAGATTTTTAAACAACATTTACCATATTAAAAAATGGAAGAAGTATTGCCATTATCATAGTTCAAACTATAACTCAAACAAGTATAATAACTATAGGCTCTATTGCTCGTTGTAGTCATTTTACAACTGTGTCTATTTCCTTGTCAAACTTATGAGATATTTTTAAAAGTAAGCTTGATAGTTTTCATGTTTGTTCTCATATTTTTACTATACTAGACAATTCTATAGGAAAATATTCATCTTGTTTAGAGTCTTTTATTTTTTTAACTCACATAAGTTCACTAAGTGGAATACCTTCTCAAATAGAGACTAAAATTTCGTCTATTCTTCTTTCATAATAATCATTTTCTAAGCTTTTTTTAGTTATACCTAAAGCTTCATTTATCATAATTCAATTTGATAATAAAGTTCACAATGTATTAGAAAAGATTGTTAATATTTTTTTTCTTATAAGTGGTCAAAAAAGAGGAATTTGTAATATAATTTTATCAAAATAATATTTAGTTTTTTTTCATTTTTTAAATAAAATTAAAAGAAAGACTATAAAAAATAATAAAAACATCAAAATAATATAATTTTTTTGTAAAAATTCTGACATATATATGACTTTTTGTGTCAAAGATGGTAAATTAACATTTGAGTCAGAATACATTATTTGTACTTTTGGTATAACAAAAACCATAAATCAAACTACCATAGCTATACTAAGAGATATAACTATACTAGGATATATCAAAGCTCATATAACTTTTGATTTTATATTTGCATTTTTTTCTTCCCTTTGTCTTATATTATCAATAGAATTTGCAAGTTTTCATGTCACTTCTCACATTTTTATCATATATACATCAAAATTTGAAAAAACTCTTGGAAACTCTTTAAAACTCTCTTCTATTTTTTTTCATAAACTTATATTTTTAAGTATTTGTGATATAATATATGAAGTTTTTTTATCTTTTGTTTGGTATAACATTATAGTTAAAGAGTTTGTTATAGGAATTCAAGAATTTATAAGATCATAGAGTGAATCAAAAAAATATATTTTTTGTTTTTGAGAAATTTTTATATTTTTTTTGTTTATAAACTTTGATTTTATAGCTTCAAAAATGGAGTTTAAATCATTTTTTTTTATATCAATATTCATTTTTATTTTTATTTTAAATAATTATTTATTTTATTATATCATTTTATTTGTTTTTTTTCAAAAATTTTTATAATGTTTTTATAAAAAAGTTATTTTTTAAAAATTTTATAATTAAATAAAAAAATATGTTTAAATTATTTTGAGTTGATGAAGAAGAAAATCAAAAAAATACTATAGAAGTTGAAATGATTGATAAAGAAGAAGAAGAACAAGAAGTATGACAAATAGCGCTTGATATATTAGAATGAAATGATAGTTTGTATATAGTAGCTCCTATTGCTTGAGTTGAGTATGAAGATATTGATTTATCTATACAAAAAACTATATTAACTATAAAATGAACTAGAGAAAAGCCTAAAGAATATGATGAAGATTGAATTATTTTAAGAAATAGTGAATGTTTTTGGTGAAAATTTATAAGAAATATTATACTTCCTGAAAATTTAGCTTTAAATAAAATAAAAGCTTATATGCATAACAATTTACTTATTATAATAATACCAAAACTTAGATTTGATACTAAGACTATAAAAATAAATAAAATGGAATGATAAAAAATTATTAGCTAACTAAATAAACGATGTTTTTTAGAAAAAACAAAAAAGATTCAACTATCAAAAAACTTGATAAAATAATAACTTGAATAATCATATGATGAGCTGTCGCTTCTGCTGTTTGATTATCTAAAACAAAAAAATGAAAAGAAATAAGCAAAAAAACAATTGAAAATATAGAAAAAAGAGTACCTAAAAAATGAATAAAAAAAGTTTTATCTATTTTATGAAAGATAGCTTTATTTGCAATTAGTTTAATAAAAAAAAGATAATATGAAAAAAGTATTTTTTTTAAGTTTTTTTGTATTTTTAATATCTGTATGACAAACTTATGCTTGTGAATATAAATCTCAATCAGACAGATGTACTACAGCACAAAATCCAAATACAACAAGAAGTATACAAGATTTTGTATGTTCTTTTAATCCAGATCCTCAGTATAGACTTGTTCAAATAGTGCTTGATATGGAATTTAAAAAAATTGATAAAAAAGTAATGAAGTTTTTACAAGATCTTGAAAAAGATAAAGATAAATTTTTCTGAAAAAATGCAACTAAAATAAAAATAGACCCCTTAGTTGATGCTTTAGATTTTGTAGAATATAAATTAAATTTTATAGATTGAGAATTTGCAAGAGAATATCAAGAATTATGTAATAAAACTATAAGAGATAAAGTTATAAACTGTATTGGTAAAGATGAATGAATAAAAGCAACAAATACTATATTAGTATTAAAAAGTATAAATACACCTTCAGTATGTCAAGAAATATATAAAAATAAATTAGAAATTTATGAAAGCATTGCTATCAATGTATTGAAACTAAATAAATTATCTATAAGAAAAGACAATAAAAAAACTTATCAACAAGAAAATAGATGAAATTATGAAAAACTAATAGATTATATAAATATAAATGTTTGATATATGGAAAGAATTTGGAAAAAATGGCCATCTAAAACAAAATATCCTCATAAGTAAAAAGACACTTTTAAAAAGTATCTTTTTATATATTCTCTATTTCTATATCTTTTATTTTATTATATATTTCTTTTACTATAAAAGAAGAATATGAATATGCTTTTTCTTCTGATATATATATATTAAATTCTTTAAAGAAAAATTGAAATATTTTTGAAACAAATTTTATAATATTTTCATAATCAATATCTTCTTTTTTAATAGATTCTAAAAGACTTTTTATTTGAACTGAAGAATAATCATATTTTAATATATAAATTATATCTTCTATCCATAAATTTATTCTATTTTTAAATTCTAAATCTAAATTATTATCATCAAAAACAAATTCCTCTGAATATGGTTTTTTATCAAAACTTATATTTTCTAAGTTGTTTAAAGTTCTTATTTTATTGCTTATAGGTAAATATATTAAAGATAATATTCATATTATAAAATTTGAAGTTTTAGAAGAATCCAAAGCTTTAAATAAATCATTTAATATAATATCATATTTTTTATTTCTTATTATTTCTGTCAAAAACTCTAAAAGTAATAAATCATGTTTTCTGGCTTTCTTTTCATCTTTTGATATTTTTTTTAGTCAAGATGCTCGTTTTTTAACTGATTGTCTATATTTCTCTGCTGCTTCTCGAGATGATTTAGAACCTTCTTGAGATTCCGAAGGTGTAAAATCTTCTAATCACATAAATTTTAAGATTAGTAATTAAAATTCTATTTTTATGACTCTATATATACTATTAAAATCTTTAAAATATTCAAAATTTAATTTAATTTTTTCCAAATAACTTTTTGAATACTCATATTGATCAAATCATATTTCTATAAAAAGTATAATTTTCTCTATATTATAAATATTTTTTAATAGAATTATTTGATCAAAAAGTCTTTCATACAACTCAAATCAAGTTTTTTCTCATCAAAATAAAGCTATATGAGGTTCATTTTGTATAACTTCTAAGTCCATATTTATAAAATCTCAATTTTTGATATATGGTAAATTTGCTGTAAGTATAATTTTTTTTGAAAATATTTTTTCATTTTTAGACAAAAAAACTTCAAGTAAATCAGAATTTAAAAGTTTTATTTGTCATCATAAATTATGTTTTTCTATATTTATACTAGCTACTTCTAAAGCATCTTTTGATATATCTATTCAATAATATTTTTCTATAGTATTATTATTTTTAAAAATAGATATCAAAATAACTCAAGATCAAGTTCATATATCAATTATTTCTTTAAAATCACTTGTTTTTATAGTTTTTAAAGCTTGATCTACAAGTATTTCTGTATCATTTCTTGGTATTAAAACTCTATTATCAACATAGAATGGTATAGAATAAAACTCTTCATTAAAAGAAATATTAGTTTTCAAATTTTTTTCTATTAAAAATTAAAACTGTAAACAAAATTATTAAAGATAAATAAACTAAACTAAATATGATATTTTGTAAAAAATACATATAATTAAAAGTAATAAAACTTCATATATAATCTTTTATATTTATAGCTTCAAAAGGTGGAAAAATAACTTGTATAGTTTTAACAAAATATATAAAAATTTGATCTTTTGTTTTTAAAGCTAAATCTATAAGTAAAGAAAAAGAATGTGCTATAAAATATACCATAACTGTAGTTATAATAGTCAATATATTAGACATAAATGTAGACAAAAATATTACTATAGATAAAACTATAAGTAATTTCAAAAATATAAATACTAAAGATATTATTATAAGAAAATCTATATTTATTCAATTAAAAAATAATACTAATAAATATAAAAAAGATTGCAATAAAACTATCAAAAAAATTATCATAGAAAATCATAAAAATTTTCAAAGTATAAATTCATATCTTTTAATAGGTTTACTAAGTATAAGAAATATAGTTTTTCAATCTATTTCTTTAAAAAGCAACTGACTTCAAACAAACAAAACTCATATAAGTCAAAAGACTTCTATCATAGCTATTCAAAAATCTAAAATTACTTTTTGAGATTCTCAAATAGTCAATTTTCATAATGCTAAAGAAAAAACTATTAAAACTAATGCAAAAAATATTATAAGATATAAAAATTTATTTCTTACAATTTCCTTAAAAGTATTAAAAGCAATATTTAACATATATTAAAAGTTAAAAATTAAATAAGTAGTTTTATTATACAAAAAATCTTTATTTTGCAATTTTTCAAAAACTATATTCTAAAAAATCTTTATTTCAATTTAAAAAATCTTTAATAGACATTTCTTTTTTTCACTCAAGTTTTACCTTTTTTAAAATCAAAATTCATCATTTACAAAGTATTCAAACATGATTTTCTCAATGATCTTCAAACTCAACAACATCTCATAAATTAAAATCTTCATCAAAATAACATAAGTCATTTACTTCTATTTCACAATCTGTTATATCAAATTTTTTTCATTTATAATAAGTATATATTCAAGGCCAAGTATGATATGCTCTATATTTATTATAAATTTTTGATATACCTTCATTTTCAAAATCTATTTCTCAATCTTTTTTTTCAATTTTTGAACAATAAGTTGATTTAGAATTATCTTGTTTTATAGGAGTAATTTCATTTTTAATTATTTTTCTTAAAGTATCTATAAGTAAAGTAGGTCATATATTTTGAAATTTATCAAAAATATCTTGTGTCTTGTTTTTTATGTCTATATCAACTTCCTTTGTAGATAGTATATCTCATTCATCCATTCATTCACTCATACACATAATTGTCAATCATGTCTTTTTGTCTCAATTTTTTAAAGACTCTTGTATAGGTGAAGCTCATCTATAATTTGGAAGAATACTTCAATGAATATTTATACTAAAATATTTTGGTATTTTAAGTATTTCTAAAGGAATTATTTTTCAATAAGCTACAACTATCAAAAAATCTAGATTTAAATTTTTTAAATGATTATAAAATTCTAAATTATTTTTTAATTTTTCAGGTTGCAAAATAGGTATATTATTTGATATACAAAACTGTTTTAGTTTAGTATGAGTTGGTGTTTTATCTTTTCAAATAATCTTATCTATTTGACTAACTCATAAAACTACTTCTATATCTTCATATTTCAAAATAGATTCAAGTATAGATGTAGAAAAATCTCAAGTTCAAAAAAAAGCTATTCTCATATTTATTTTATTATTAAGGTATATTTATATTAAACTCTCAGTATTTAGTATCAAAAATTATAGTTCAACTAGATATATTATTTCAATTTTGTTGTATTATTTTATTTCATCAAATAGATTTTTTTATAGTTATTCAAGTTAGTGTACTATTTCAATTTTTTATTTCTTTTATAAATAAAGGATTTTTATCATCAGATGAAAAAAAATAAACTCATATATCATTTAATCTTTTAGAATCAACAAATGTTTTTATATAACTATTTCATTTTAAAATAGAAAAATCATAATTTAAAATAGCTCAACTTCGAGAAGAAATATCTTTATTTATGAGTTTATTATTATTATAAAAATAATATTCTATCAAAGTTCATGAAACAGTGTTTGTAAAGGTTCAAGTATATCAAGAAAAAGAATAACTAACTAAACCTGATTTATAATTATTATTTGTTTTATAAATTAAATAATCTAATCATCAAGAAAAAATCAATTCATAATCTGTAATATTTTTTCATAATTTATTATCAAAAGAATTTATGAAATTTATTATTTCATTTTTTTGAATATTTCAAACTTGTTTATCAAAAGAAGAAAACAAAGAATTCATAGCTACAACTCAAGTTATTGATATTATAAAAATAACAACTATCATCTCTACAAATGTAAATCAAAAACTATTTTTTTTCATTTTTAATAAATTTAATAATTATTTTTGGTGTAAATATAACAAAAAAAACTATAAAAACAAATAAAAATATTTTTCATATTTTATCTAAAAATAAAGAAAAAAATCAAAATAAAAAAGAAAAAAATCAAACAAAAAATATTATTTGTATTTTAGACATTCATATAGACATAAGTCTATGATGAAAATGAGTATTATCTCAAATTAAAGGATTTTTATGATTTTTTAATCTATTAAATATAACATATATAGCATCTACAAAATATATTCAAAAGACTATAACTATAGTAGCTATTTTTCATCAAAAAACTATTCACAAAGTAGCAACCATAAATCATAAAAACATAGTTCAACTATCTCACATGAGTATATGATTTTTATATTCAAAAAATATAAATGGCAATACTATAGCAAAAAGTATAATTCATATATAAGTTATATTTATAGCATTTTTATCTCAATCTAAGTACAATATATAACCCAATATAGACACTATTAAAAAAATTATAGAACTTAAAAAAGCTCGATTTCATTCTACTCAATCACTCCAATTTAAAGCATTAAATATAAAAACATACCATATCATTGTGAATAAAGCTGATATTATATATATCTCATATGAAAATAAAAATATACTATAATTTTGTAAATCTATTCATCAAAAAAGCGATGTTAAATATCATATTTTTATAGCTGTAAGTCATATAATAAATCATATAATTATTTGAAGAAGAAGTCTAATTTTTGGACTAACATTGTATAAATCATCAAAAAAACTTACCAAAGTTATTAAAAATCAAAAAAACCATATCAAATAAATTTTATAATTATGTTCTAAAAATAAAAAACTCATTATAAAAAATGATATAAAAAAAATAATTCACATACTATATGGTATGGCTTGTCTATTTTTTTTGTATTTTATAGGGTTATCAAGTATTTTAAAATGATAAAATATTTTTTTTAAAATGAAAACAAAAAAAATAGACAAAAACAAACTTAATAAAAATATATAAATTATTTTTTCCATAAAGATTTAACATAAAACACTAAAATTGTCAAAGGTAGTAAAAAATACGATATATCTATTCATTTTATATTTGAATTTAAAAAAGATACATAAATACTTAAAAAAGATCATATTGTTATAAATAAAATTCAAAAGAAAATTATATTTTTATTTTGTATAAAAAGACATGTTGAAAGTGATAAAAATCAAATTATTTGAATTATAGAAGATAAATCTATAAATAAAGAAAAATAAAAGTATATAAAAAGTGTAATTATAAAAAGTATTATAAATATTATATTTTTATAAAAATCTGATATTTTATGACTTATAAATCATTTTATTCAAGCAAATATAAAAATTAACTGTGGTTGTAAATAATATCATTTTCAATTAAAAATTCAAGCATACAATCAAAGAAGTGCAAAAATAGAAGTTGATGATATTTGAAAAATATTTCATTTTTTGTTTTCTCACAATATATAATATTTTCACATAATCATCATAAAAATATCTCATATAAAATGAATAGAAAAAACTAAAAAACTTCATAAATATTTCAAGTATTTGTATATCAAATTATTAGTAAACAAATAAAAAATATTATAAAAATCCACCAATTATCTTTACTAAATTGAATTATTTCTTTTAAAAACATATTATTTATAAATAGGATATTTTTTACAAAAATTTAAAACTTCTTCTTTTAATAGTTTTAACTTATCTTCATTATCTTTATTTTTTATAGTTTCCAAGAAAATTCTTGATATAAATAACATTTCATTTTCTTTCATTCCTCTTGTTGTAGCTCGTGCTGTTCATAATCTTATTCAAGATGGATCTAAAGCTTTTCTAATATCATAAGGTATCATATTTTTATTTGTTGATAATCATACTTTTTCCAAAGCAAATTCTGCTTCTTTTCAAGTAACTCAAAAACTAGAAAAAACATCAACCAAAACTATATGATTATCTGTTCAACCTGAAATGATTTTAAATCAATAATCTTTTAAAGAATTAGACAATACTTTTGCGTTGTCTACAACTTGTCTACAATATTTTTTAAAATCTTCACTTAAAGCTTCTTTAAAAGCAACTGCTTTTGCAGCAATCAAGTTTTCGTGAGGACCTCATTGAACTCAAGGAAAAACTCGTCTTGCTATATCTTTTTCAAATTCCTTTTTACTCATAATAATAGCTCATCTAGGACCTCTAAGAGTTTTATGAGTAGTTGTAGTTATAACATCACAATATTGAACTGGATTTTCTAAAACTCCTCAAGCTATAAGTCAAGCTATATGACTTATATCTGCCATTAAAATAGCTCATACTTTATCAGCAATTTCTCTAAATCTTTTCCAATCTAAATTTCTAGAGTATGCAGAAAATCAAGCTATAATCATTTTTGGTTTTGTTTCTAAAGCTATTTTTTCTACTTCATCCATATTTATAGTTTCAGTTTCTTTATCTAAAAAATATGGTATTATTTCATATAAAAGTCATGAAAAATTAAGAGGGTGTCAATGACTCAAATGACCTCATTGATCCAAAGATAATCATAAAACTTTATCTCAAGGTTTTAAAAAAGCTAAATAAACTGCTAAGTTTGCAGGACTTCATGATAATGGTTGAACATTTACATATTCTCGTCAAAATATTTCTTTAGCTCTAGAAATAGCTAATTCTTCTATTAAATCTATATTTTCTTGTCATGCATAATATCTTTTTCAAGGATATCATTCACTATATTTATTAGATAAAATACTTCCTGATGCTCCTAAAACTGCTTTTGAAGCATAATTTTCTGAAGCTATTAACTCTATTTCATTTTCTTGTCTTTCAGTTTCCTTTAAAATAAGATTATAAATATCAATATCTATATTTTGTAACATAATAATAAAATTAAAAAAATATCTAATTTTATTATATTATTTTTATCAAATAATCAATAAAAAAAGTAAAGTATTTTACTTTACTTTATTGTTAAATAATTATTTTTTTTCATTTTCTACACTTCAAGTCATAGTAGTTCAAGTTCAATTTCTTATATTTTCTTCATTTATAACTACGGATATATTTTCTATTTTTATATAATTTTTAAGTATTTCTTTTGCTTTTTCTAACTGTCTATCATATTTATTTTCAAAATCTTCTTTTTTAAAATTTACTTCTATATCTGGTTTTATTCACTCATGATCTATATTTATATCTTTAGGAGTATACCATTTTGCTATAGTAAGTTTTAACATACTTCAATCTTTTAAGTCAAAAGGTTGTTGTACTGATCATTTTCAATAAGTTTTTTCTCAAATTAATATTGCTTTATTATAATCTTTCAAAGCTCAAGCTGTTATTTCAGAAGCTGAAGCAGAGTTTCAATTTATTAAAACAACTATTTTTTTATCAAAAATAACTCAATTATTTTCAGATAAATATGATTCATTTAAAGATGACTCTTTATATTTTGTAGTAACTAAAACCTTATTTTTTTCTATGAAATTAGACAATATTTCAACTGCACTTTGCAAATATCCTCATCAATTATCTCTTAAATCAATAATAATTCATTTGTATTTATTATTATTAAAAGTTTGAAGTATTTCAAAAAATTCTTTTGAAGTATTTTCTCAAAACATATTTAAAGATATATATCATATTTCTTTTTCATTTATATCTTTTGTTTCAACTGAAGGTATAGTTATTTTCTGCCTTGTTATTTCCTTTGTTAAAATATCTTTTTCTCAAGTTCTAATAATTTTTAAAACTACTTTTGTTCATGCAGGTCATTTTATATTTTTAACAGCTTCATCAACTTCAAGTCAAGATAATTTAACTTCATTTGCTTCTATTATAATATCTCATTTTAATATACCATTTTCTAAAGCAGGTGATCATTTAATAACTCTATCTACCATAACTCATAAATCATGTTTATCTATAACAGCTCCTATTCACTCAAAATCTCAACTTAAAGTATTATTAAATTCTTTAGATTCTACGGGAGGAAAAAATTCTGAATGTTTATCTCATAAAGATTCTACAAGTCATTTTATAACTCCATATTGTAATTCTTTTTTATCTATTTCATCTGAAGAATAATAATTATTTTTTATTAAATTATATACTTCCCAAAAATAATTTAAATCTAAATCTTTACTTAAAAGAGTTTCTTTTATTATTTCTTTTAAATTTTTATCTTCTTCATCAGAATAATCTGTATTTTCTTCAGATATTTGATTAGACTTTAAACTATCATTGTTAAAAAGTATGTCTAAATTTTGACTTATTATAAATCAAAGTAAAAAAGCTGTTAAAAAGATTATAAATCAATGTAAAAAACTTTTATTATTTTTAGTATTTTTAATATCTTCCATCTTTCAATGTTTAAAAAATATTTTTTTTATTTAACAAGTTTATAATATAAAAATATTGATTAAAAGCAAGTCAATATATATTATTTTTTATTGTTAAATTTTTGTTAAAAAAACTTATTTTGCTTTAAAATAAGTTTAATTTTTTATTTTTTATTTATATATATTTATAAATATACAATTTTTTCTTTTATTTATATAATTTTACTTTTTAACATTCATTATTATTACTATTACTATTTATATAAATATATATAATAAATAAATATAAATAAAAAATTTGTAAAAAAAATAAAATTATGATAAAATAAAATATATTTAATTTTTAATAAAAAATAAAATGATACTTAATATTTTTAAAAAATATTCTGAAGTTTCTAAAAAGAAAAAAATAGTAAAAACTATAATAGAAAATTTAAATATAAATGATAAACAAAAAAGTTTATATTTAGAAGCTTTAGAAAATATAGATGAAATATGATTGGAAAAATTATATTTTTCTTTACAAGATTTTGTTTGAAATGTTGAACAAAAAGAAATTGAAGATATAAGAAAAAATAATTTTACAAAAATTTCAGGTCTTAGAAAAAAAGAAGTAATTGAAAAACAAAAAGAAATAAATAGTTTTTGATTTTTATTAAATAATATATAATATATGTCAGTTGAAAATAAAATAAATACAAAAAATGAATTAAATACAGATTCTAATAATTTAATAGATAGTTTAAAAAATTGAGATGTAAATCAAGCTTTAAAAAATTTATGAGACAGAATAAAAAGTTCAATAGATTTTTCTAAAGAATTTTTATCTGATTTATTTAAAACACGAGAGTTTTCAAAAAATTTATCAAAAGAAGATACTCAAAAAATTTGCAATGATTGTTTTGATAAATTTTTGTCAAATAAAGTATAATTAAAAAACTAAAATATGAAAAATTTTAAAGTTTCAGTTATCAAATGAACTAAAAAATTTGATATTATAAGAAAACGAGAATCAGAAAATATATTAAAAGAAGAACTTCATAAAGAGGGTTTTTCTATAGTAAATGTGATTGAAGTTTGAGAAATAACAGAAAAATCTTGATCTAAATTTTATTTTGATATAAATCAAAATTGACAAATAAAACAATGAACTATATTTTCAGATGATATTTTTAAAGCTTATTTAAAAATAAAAGATGAATTAAAATTTGATTTATTATATATATATCAAAATAAAAATGATTCTTTAGAGATAAAAGAAAAAAATATAAAAACATTAAGTGAGCAATATAAAGTTTATTTAGAAACTCATAAAAAAGAATTAGAATTAGAACAAAAAGAACAAGAAAAAAAACAAAAAGTAGTAAAAGAAGAATTAACAGAAAAATATTGATTACAAAAGGAATTACAAAAAGCATATGTTTTACTTGATAAAGTTTTAGTTAAATTAAAATATTTTATAGAAATTCAAGAAAATGATATAATAACTTTTTCTAGAAAAGAAAAAATAAAAGATATTTATAACAACATAGTTAGATTAAAAACTTCTACAAATGTATCTAAACTTTATCAAATATCAGAATTTGCTTTATCAAAAATATGAGAATTAGAACTTGAAATACTTGAAAATAAAAAAGATGAAGAATATAGAAAATTAGTTAAAGAAACAAATAAATTATTAAAAGAATCCTGATCTAAAACACAATTCATAGAAAAAGAAAAAGATATATGATATATACTTAAAAAAATATTTGAAGATTTAAAAAACAAACTTAAACAAGAAAAAAAAGAAAAAATAGTAATAGATACAAAATCATCGTCTTATTTAAAATCCAAAATTTTGTATGATAAATATAAAGAAAAACTAAAAGAAATAGAAAAAGAAAGTTTAAAAAATTTATTTAAAATTTTTATACAAAAAAAAGAAAATAAAGAACTTTTAGAAGATTTAAGTATTAAAAAACAAATTATAAAAAATAATTTATTTATTTTAAAATCTCGTATGAATTGATCAACTTTTTCTTATGTTAAAGTTGTAAAATGATATTCTTATATTTCAGATTTGATTTTAGATTTGATTTTAATATTACATAAATATTTTATAAACATATTTTTATTATATTCTATATTTATATCTTTAGTGTTTATTTTAAATAATGTATTTAATTTTAATATAAACTTAAATATTTCATTTTTAATATGGATTATAAGTATAAATTTAGCAGTTTTTTTTGTTTATTTATCAAGATGAATGATAACTATGATTATAAACTTCTTTATATTATCATTTATATTTTGAATATTTTTTATAAATTTTTAAATTTTTGCAATTATTTATTTTTTATTTATATTAAAGTAGTTAGTATTAACTACTTTTTTTATGAGATTTATATTTTTTTTAATAACATTTTTATATAGTTTTATATTTTATGTTTTTTATGTTTTTTCTATTAAAAAAGATATTTTTTTAAATGATACAAATTATGATAAAAATATTTTGAATTTATCTTTAAAAGATAGTATAATTTTTTCAGATCAATCAAACTTGGTTATTCAATCTTTTTTTTGAAATTTAATTATAGAATCTATTTTTTTCTTTTTAATATGAGTTTTTTTATTTATATATTTTTCTTCTTGAGTTTTGGAAGATGAGATAAAAGAATCTTCTAAAATAAATAATTTTTCTTTGATAGATAAAATAAAAAATAAAAATGTTTTGAATATAATATTTTATTATTTATGATTTTTACTTTTTTATGTATCATTATATTTGATAAGTTTAGATTTTGAGAAAATTAGTTTTCAAATTTTTATACTCGTACTAAATATATGATTTTTACTTTTTTACTTTTTATCAAAATATTCATTTTTTTCACAAAAACTTTTAAGAATAAATTCAATTATTTTTTCTTTTTATTATATTTGAAATTATTTTTATATATTACTTTTTGATAATAATTTCTTTAATTATATAGATTTAATAAATTGAATAGTTTTATTATTTATTTTTATAATATTGCTTTATTATGATAAAAAAATATCAAAAAAATCTAGTTTTGATAATATTTTAATATTGCATTTTAGTTTGTATTTTTTCTTTTTGTTATTATTTTACTTTTATGATTACTTATATCATTATAGTGTTCTTTTTTCTATTATTATCATAAGTTTTTTTATATGAATAATTTATTTTTATTTTATTTTTAAAATTAAATTATTTAAAAATGATAAAATAATTTTTAAATATATTTGAATAATTTTTTTATATATTTCAATTTTGTTTTGATTTTGATTTTTCTTGTATAAATTTTATTATATAATATATATATTACTTTTTATATTAACATTTATTCATTTATATATTCATAAAAAATATACAAATTATGTTTCTTATTTTTTATGAATAAGTGTATTTATTTATTTATTATATTTTACTATATTAAAATATAATTTAATTTTAAAAGAAAGTTTATATTTTTTAATTTTTTGAATTATTTTATCTTTTTTAATAATTTGATTAACATATTTTATAAAAAATAAGATAGATACTTACTTTTTATATTTTTATAATTATATAATTTTGATATATACTATAATAAATTATTTTATATATAATAAATTTGAATTTTTATATATTTGAGTATTATTATTTATAATTTCTATACAAGTTTTTTTAACTTATAATAGATTAACTTGAGATTTAGAATAACTTTTAAAATATTTTTTAAAATACAAAAAATTATGATAAATATACAAAACTCTTTTTCAGACTTGAAAAACACAAACTTAATAGTTTTACTAAAATCTAGATCAGATTTAGAAAAATATAATTTTTTAGATATTTCTAAAAATATTTATTCAAAAATAGATGAAGTTTTTTCTAAACAAGAAAATACTGCTTTAAAATTTTATTTAGATAGAGAAGATATAGAATATATTACTTTTTTATTTTATCTTGATACTCAAGATAATTTAGAGTATTTTATATGAAAAAACATAGATCTTTTTTGAAAAAATATAACTATAGAATATCAAGTAGATAATATATTGCTTGATAGTGTTGTTTTATGAAAATATGATTTTGATTTTTATAAAAAAGAAAAAAATGAAATAGATTTAAATATCATTTGTAATGATAATTTTAGACAATACTTAGACAACAGATTATCAACTATAAATAATATAATTTCTTGCAGAGATTTAGTAAATAAGCCATCTATAGATAAAACTCCAGATAAATATTTATCTTTTATTAGACAAATAAAATTTAGAAACACTAAATTAAAAGTATTAGAATATGAAGATTTAAAAAAACATAATTTAAATCTAATAACTTCAGTTTGAATGTGAAGTTCTTCAAAGCCAAAAATGGTTATATTAGAAAGAATAGTTGATAAAAATTTACCTACATATTGATTTGTTTGAAAATGAATTACATTTGATACTTGATGATTAAATATAAAATTAGATGACAATATGTTTACTATGAAAGATGATATGGCTTGAAGTGCAAGTGTTTTATTTATGATGAAAGAACTTGATGAGAAAGATATAAAATGCAACATAATAGCTTGTTTACCTATAGCTGAAAATTCTATATCTTGAGAAAGTTATAGACCATGAGATATATTGACTTCATATTCTTGAAAAACAGTTGAAATTATCAACACTGATGCAGAATGAAGACTTGTTTTAGCAGATTGAATAAGTTATCTATCAAAAAATTATAACTTAAATTCAATCATAACAGTTGCTACACTTACTTGAGCTTGTATGGTAGCTTTATGATACAATTATGCTTGAATTATGTGAAATAATAAACAAATAATAAACTCATTATTAAAAAATACTACTTTTGAAAAATATTGGGAATTACCTTTTTCTAAATTTTATGTAGATAAAACAAAATGAATTATAAGTGATTTAAAAAATCTTACTTCTTGAATACATGTTTGATCTACTATGTGAGGAGCATTTTTATATAATTTTTGCTTAAATAATGAATCTTTTGTTCATATAGATATAGCTTGAGTTTCTTTTGTTAAGGAAAAATACTGATATTTTAATCCTTGAGCTACATGATTTTGAGTTGATAGTTTATCAAAAATGATATTATGAGAATTTTAGATTTTATAAAAGATTTAATATCACCAAAAAGATGTTATAATTGTAAGAAAAAATCTTCATATTTATGTTTAGATTGTGTTTTTAAAATATGATATCATAAAGAAATATGTCCAGTTTGTAAAACATATTCTAAAGATTTTTTAGTTCATTCTTATTGTGAAAATCAAAAAAAGTATTATGATCAAGTTATAATACTTTTTAATTATAATAATCAAGTTATACAAAAACTTATAAAAGATTTAAAATATTATAATAGAAAAGATATTTCCCAAGATATAGCTTATTATTTAAAAGAAAAATTATATTTACATAATAAAAATATAGATATTTCTAAAACAATAATTATTTTTCCACCAAGTTATTTTTTAAAAAAGTTTATTAGATGATATAATCAAGCAGAACTTATATCTTATTATTTATCAAAAGAAACTAAAATACCATATAATTCAAAAATTTTTAAAAAATTAAAATGGACAAAATCACAATCAAAATTGTCTAAAAATGATAGGGTAAACAATATTAAATGAGCTTTTTTATTAAATCAAAAAGAATTTTTTAAATATAAAGACTATGATTTTATAATAGTTGATGATGTTTTTTCTACAGGTTCCACTATAAATGAATTATCTAAAATTTTAAAACAAAATTGAGTTAAACATATAATAGCTTTAATATTTGCTTCAAATTAAATTTTGTGTTATAATGAAATAAATATTATATATTATAATTATTATGTTAGAAAATAATAAAAATAAATTATTGTCAAATACAAAAAATACTTCTCAAAAAGATAAAATCATAAAACAAATATCAGACATATCACAAGAAATACTTTCATACAATTTATGTCCTAATTGTGATGAAAATTCTTTTTTAGATTGATATTGATGTAAAAATTGTTATTATCAAGTAAGTGAACAGCATTTTTTTCAATATCAAAAAGAATCTTCTAAAAAAGATGAAATTATAGATACTAAAAAATACAAAAAAATATCTTATTTTAAATCTTGAATAAATATATATAAAATACTAGAAAAAAATTGAAAAATAGAGTCCATAAAAATAGAAATATCTTGAAGAAAATATGAAATTTTTATAGATTATAGTTTTGTAAAAAATTCAAAAACTATAATAGATTTTTTTCATACAGATGAAGATTATGTTTTAAATCAAGTAGATATAAAATGATTAAAAATAAATTCTATTTATCAAAAATTAAATTCATGAAGTAAAATGGTTTTTGTCGATAATAATTTGTTTATAAAAATTTTAAATTTTTTAAATAATTTTCTAAAAAATCATCACCTTTAAAAAATATATTCCTTGAATATATTTTTTTTTCAATATAATATATCTTCAGTATATTTTAATAATTTAATAAAAATGTCAGATTTTTTAGAAGTAAAATGAGTTAATACACATAATTTAAAAAATATAGATATAAAAATACCTAAAAATAAACTAACAGTTATAACGTGATTATCATGAAGTTGAAAATCTAGTTTAGCTTTTAAAACTATATACAATATATGACAACAAAAATATTTAGAAAGTCTATCTACTTATGCTCGTATGTTTATATGATGAGTTTGAGAAGAAGCTAAATATAGAGAAATATCAGGTCTTTCTCCTACTATTTCTATAGATCAAAAAACAACAAATCGTAATCCTAGATCTACAGTTTGAACTATAACTGAAATATATGATTATTTAAAACTTATATTTTTAAATCTATGAGATAGAAAATGTGTAAAATGTTGAAGTGAAATAAAAAAAGATTCAATACAATCAATTATAGATTCTATATTAACTTACCAAATAAATACTAAATTTATAATAAAAACAGAAATTTTAAAATGAAAATTAAAAAATCTAGAATCTATAAAAAAAGAAGTATTAAATTTATGATTTATTAGATTTGCTATATGAAATAAAATTTATTCTATAAATGATGAAATAGAAAACATAGAAATACTTGATAATGTTTTTGTTGTTATAGACAGACTTATAGTAAAAGATTTTCAAGAATCTGATTTAAAAAGGTTAAAAGATTCAATAGACCTTTGATTAAAAATTTCTTCTTGATTTTTAAGTATTGATTTTATTTTAAATGAAAACAATACAGAAACAAAAAATTATTCAACAGTATTTGTTTGTAATAATTGTTTACATACTCCAAAAGAATTAGATATATCTAGTTTTTCTTTTAATAGTCATTCTTGAGCTTGTGAAACTTGTCATTGACTTTGAGAAAAAGTAGTTTTTTTAGAAGAAAGAATTATAAATCCTAGATTAACTATTGCAGAATGAGCTATTTTACCTTGGTTTTGAAGTAATTATTATCATGAATTAGTTTTAAAGGTTTGCAAAAAACATAAAATAGATTCAAATATTTCATATATTAAATTAACAAAAAAACAAAGAGATATAATACTTTATTGAACTTGAGAAGATTTATATGAAATCTCTCCAGAAAATAATATGTCTTGAAAAAAATACATATCAAAATATAAATGAATAATAAATATTTTAAATGATAAATATTATTCTTCAGATGTAGATAATGAAAAACTATGAAACTATATTTCCACTATAGATTGTCCAGAATGTAATTGATATAGATTGAATAAAGAAAGTTTATCTGTATATTTTAGATGAAAAAATATATGAGATTTAAGTATTTTACCTGTTAGTGAGTTATATGATTTTTTTGATAAAATTATTTTAAATGAATCTGAAGAAAAAATAGTTAAAAATATTTTTAAAAATATAAAAGAAAGATTAGAGTTTTTATCTTGAGTATGACTTTCTTACATTTCTTTATCTAGAAAATCAGCTACACTATCAGGTTGAGAGTCTCAAAGAATTAGATTAGCTACGCAAATATGAACTAAATTAGAATGAATAATTTATGTTCTTGATGAACCATCTATTTGACTACATCCAAGAGATAATGATATGTTAATTGAGAATTTAAAAAAATTAAAAAATATATGAAATACTCTTATTGTAGTTGAACACGATGAAGATATTATGAAAAATGCAGATTATATAATAGATATTTGACCATGAGCTTGAATTTATGGTTGAGAAGTTATATTTTCTTGAATATATGAAGAAATACTAAAAAGCAATCAAACAACTACCTGAAAATACTTATCAAATCAAATACCAAGACTTATAAAAAAAGAAAAAAGATTTATAAATAATTACTTAGAGATTTTTAAAGCTAAACAAAATAATCTAAAAAATATAGATGTAAAAATACCTTTAAATAATTTAGTTGTTATTTGTTGACCTTCATGAAGTTGAAAATCTAGCTTAGTTAATTATATTTTATCTCCATATTTATTAAATGAATTAAATTGAGCTACTAGACAAGTTGGACAGTTTGAAAAAATAACTTGACTACAATATATAGATAAAGTAATAGTAGTTGATCAGTCTCCTATATGAAAAACTCCTCGTAGTAATCCAGCTACGTATACTTGAGTTTTTGATCATATAAGAGCTTTATTTGCAGAAACTATAGATGCAAAAACTAGATGATACTGACCTTGAAGATTTAGCTTCAATACTCGTGATTGAAGATGTAATCATTGTGACTGAGATTGAGTTAAAAAAATTGAAATGCATTTTTTGCCACCAGTTTATGTTAAGTGTGAATATTGTGATGGTAAAAGATTTAATAATGAAACTTTAGAAATAAAATTTAAATGAAAAAGTATATCAGATGTTTTAGATATGACCATAGTAGAGGCAATGGAGTTTTTTAAATCTCAAAACAAAATATTTAAAATACTCGAAATACTTAATCAAGTTTGATTAGGATATATTAAATTATGACAATCTTCTACTACATTATCAGGTTGAGAATCTCAAAGAATTAAATTAGCTACAGAGTTATCAAAAAGATCTACTTCAAAAACTTTTTATATATTAGATGAACCTACTACATGACTTCATTTTGAAGATACTCAAAAATTACTTAAAATTTTAAATTCTTTAGTAGAAAAATGAAACTCAGTATTAGTTATAGAACACAATATGGATATAATAGCTAATCGAGATTATATAATAGACTTTTGACCTACAGGTTGAGATAAATGATGATATATAGTCGCTAGTTGAACTGTAGAAGAAGTTATATCAAACAAAAAAAGTATAACTTGAGAATATATAAAAAAATATTTAGAAAATACTATATAAAATTATGAAAAAATTATCTTATTTAAGAGAAAATATAGAAATAACAGAATTATCAAATTTTAAAACAAAAGCATTCACAAAATACTATTTTGAAATAAACAAATTAGACGATGTTTATCATATATGAGAAATATATGAATTTGCTAAAGAAAATGATTTAAAAATTCTTTTTGTATGATCTTGAACAAATATGTTATTTTCTTTTTATGAATATAATGGAATAATTATAAAAAATAATCTATTATGATATCATTATGATGAAATAACTAAAATACTTACTTGTTTTTCTTGAGAAAAAATACGGGATATATCAGAAAAATTAGAAAAAGATTTTAATCAAGATTTATTTCACAGATTTATATGATTACCTTGAAGTGTTTGATGAGCAGTTTTTTGAAATGCTTGATGTTTTTGACTTGAAATAGAAAATAACTTAAAAGAAGTTTTAGTATATGATATAAAAAATAAAACAATTATTACTAAGTATAAAAAAGATATAAATTTCTCATATAGAAATAGTATTTTCAAACAAACTTGAAACTATTTTATAATAAAAATTGTATTTGATTTATCAAAAAAGATAGAAAAATATCATTCATATGTAGATAATATAAAATTTAGAAAAGAAATTCAACCTATTTGAAATTCTTGTTGAAGTTTTTTTAAAAACCCTTCAAAAGATTATTCAGCTTGATTTTTGATAGAAGATGTTTGATTAAAATGATTTTCTTATAATAATGCATATTTTTCAGATAAACATCGAAATTTTTTGATGACATATGAAAAAAACTGAAACCATAAAGATTTATTATATCTTATTGATTTAGCTTTAAATAAAATAAAACAAAAGCATAATATAGTTTTAGAAAATGAAGTTAGGATTATTAAAAATTAAATTTTCATAAAATCAATATCAAAAAATTTGAAAAAATTATAAAAAAAGTTATTTTTAAACCTTAAAAATAACTTTTTACTAAATGATTTCAAAAAAAATCCAAATATATTCACAAATAATAAATAAAATAAAAAATTCAAAAAATATAGCTATAGTAAGTCACATAAACCCAGACTTAGATACTATTTGACGAACTATGTGATTATATCAAATAATAAAAGATAATTTTTTATATAAAAATATAGATTTAATTTGTAAAGACGATATTCCAAAAAATTTTTCTTTTTTGTTAAACATAAATAAATTTAAAAAATCTTTTAATCCAAAAGATTATGATTTGATTTTTTTTCTTGATACTTCAAATCCATCTCTTACTTGATTTTTAGAAGAGTATAAAGAATTATTTGAAAAAAAATACAATACTATATCAATAGATCATCATATAAGTAATACTTTGTTTTCTAAACAAAATATACTAAATGCTACATATACATCAACAACTATGATAATTTGGGAGATATTTTATTTATTATGATATAAAATTACTTCAATTTCATCAACATATTTACTTACTTGATTATATACAGATTCTTTATCTTTTCAGACATCAAATACAAATAATATAACATATTTTATAGCTTCAAAACTAGTATGATTAGGTCGAGATAGACAATTGATAGTAGATAAGATTTTTAAAACAAAAAAACTAAATTCACTTAGATTATATTGAGAAATATTATCAAATAGCTTTATAGATGAGGAAAATATTTTGTATGCATATATAAATAAAACTTCTTTAGATGATTATAATTTGAACTATGAAGATACTAAATGAGTTTTAGACTTGCTTACTTGAGTTTTATGAGTGAAATATGTAGTGTTTTTGACACAAAAATGAGATTTTATAAAATGATCTCTTCGTACTTTAAGAGATGATATTGATTTAAACTCTATAGCTTTTAAATACTGATGATGAGGTCATAAAAAAGCTTCATGATTTACAATTTCGTGAGAATTAAAAGAAACAAAAACTTTAAATTTTAAAATATAAAAATGATAAGAATACATAAATATCTTCGAGATTCTTGAGTATGCTCTAGAAGAAAAGCAGAAGAATATATAAGAAATTGATATATAAAAGTAAATTGAGAATTAGCAACAATATGACAAACAATAGATCCAGAAAAAGATAAAATACAATTTGATGACAAAATAATCAAAAATTGACAAGAATTTTTATATTTTAAATTAAATAAACCTGCTTGAGTTGTAACTACTTGTGCAAATATTTGAGAACAAACTATAATGGATGTTATAGACATAGACAAAAGAGTTTTCCCTATATGAAGACTTGATAAACCAACAACTTGACTTATACTTTTAACAAATGACTGAAGATTAGCAAATTATTTGATGCATCCTAAATATAATCATGAAAAAGAATATATAGTAGAAACTTTTTGATCTATTACAGATGAACAACTTCACAAAATATCTTCTTGAGTTTTTATACTTTGAAGTTATACAAAAAAAGCTTTAGTTAAACGTATATCTTCTTGAAAATTTAGTATAACTATTACAGAGTGAAGAAATAGACAAATAAGAAGAATGGTAGAATCTGTTTGATCTAAAGTAAAAAAATTAAAAAGAATTAGAATAGAAAATATTTTACTTTGAGATTTACAAATTTGAGAATATAAACATTTAACAAAAAAAGAATTAAAAGATTTATTTGATAAAATATGAGTAAAACAAGATTTTGTATAATTTTTAATAGTTTAAAAAATAATAAAAAATTTTTGAAATTTCTATTTTTTTGATTTTTAACTTATCTTATAAGTATTTGACTTACATATGTGCTTATAAATTATTTTTACATATCAAAAGAATATTCTTATTTTATAGTTATCTTAATTATAAGTTTTATCAATTTTTTAACTTCTTTAAAAATAATTTTTTGAGTAAAATATGATTTTTTTATTTTTTTAAAATACATATTTTTCCTTTTTTTATTTAGTTTATCTAATTATTTATTAACTATTTATATTTCAAATTATTTCCATGAAATTTATTTATACTTAATAATTTTTTTAGTTACTACTTTTATTTTCTTTTTAAAATTTTTTACATATGATAAATATGTATTTAAAAAATAATTTATATTTATGTTTATAGCATTAGACTTAGAAACTTCATGAATTGATAACAAAAAAGATAAAATTATAGAAATAGCAATTGTTAAATTTGACGATAATTCTTGAGAAATAATCGACACTTTTTCAACTCTTATAAATCCACAAATAGAAATATCAGATTTTATATATAATCTTACAAATATATCAAATGAAGACTTAAAAACTCGACCAATACTTGATATAGAAATAATAAAAAAAATATCAGATTTTATATGAGATTTACCTATAATTTGACATAATGTATCTTTTGATATTTGATTTTTATCAAATTATATATCTTTTGAAAAAAATATTTTTATAGATACTTTTTATCTAGCAAATTTTTCTATAATAGAACAAAAATCATTAAATTTATGATCTTTAATAGATTATTTTTGATTATGAAGTTTCAATGAGCATAGAGCTTTGTCAGATACTTTATCAACAGTAAAATTATTTATTAAATTAAAACAAAATATTTTAAATCTTTCTATAAACCAAAAACAACCTTTAAAATATATATTTTCTAAATCACAAGATAAAAGTATAGTTTTTTTAAAAGACTATTTGTTTTGAGATATACAAAATATAGACTATATAAAATATATAGAAATATTATTACATCAAATAAAAAAATATGATGAATTAGATTTTAAAAATCAAATATATACAAATGAAAATATTGATTTTTCAAAAGAAGAAATAGAAAATAAATTTAATAGTTTTTCAAAAATAGAAAAAAGAGATAATCAATTAAAACTATCTTTTCAAATATGAGAAAATTTACAAAAAAAAGATAAATATATTATAGAAGCTCCTACTTGAGTCTGAAAAACTTTTGCTTATTTAATACCTTCAATTTTATATTCTATAAAAAATAATCAAAAAGTATTTATTTCAACAAAAACAAAAATACTTCAAGATCAAATTTATTTTAAAGATTTAGAATATCTAAAAAATAACTTAAATTTAGATTTTTCTTATTTTAAATTAAAATGAATAAATAACTATTTGTGAGTCTATAGTTTTTTAAGTTATATATTAAATAATAATGATTTTGATATAAATCAAATTTTTTGTATTTCAAAAATAACAAATTGGATTTTTAAAACAAAATATTGAGAACTAGAAGAGTTAAATTTCTATCCACAAGAAAATTATATATTAAAAGAAATAACTTCAGACAATGAATTTACTCTTTCAAAAGAAAACGATTATCTTTATTATGAATATACCTATAAAGCTAGAACTATATCATTAAATTCAAATATTGTTATTATAAATCACAATATTTTAATAAATGAATCCATTTCAAATTTTAGACTTTTTTGACAGATAGAAAATCTCATCATAGATGAATCACACAATTTAGAAGATATAACAACAGAAACTTTAAAAACAAAATTTACTATAGATGACTTAAATAAAGTATTTTTTAATATAAAAAAATATATATTAAAAAATAAAATTAACTTAGACAATATAGACATATACTTTGAAAATATGTTATCAACTACATCTTTAATATTTGATTTATTATCAGACTATACTACACATAAATCAAATTATCAAAATGATAATCAAGAAATACTTATACAAAAAGATTTTTTTATTCAGTACGATATACAAAATATTTTTAACAAAACATTACAAGATATAAATCATATAAATTTTATTTTTTCAAATAATGAAGAAAAATTATTAAAAATACAAAAATATATTTCTTTATTAAACGATTATTTTACAGTTATTAAAAATACTTTAGATATAGAAAATTATGATAAATATATACCAATTTTTTGATTCAATAAAAATTGAAATAATTATTTATCATATACTATGCTAAACATATCAAATTTTTTACAAAATTTTTTATGGTCAAAAATAGATTCCATAACTTTACTTTCTGCTACTTTCAGAATATGAGATAGTTTTTCATATATTAAAAATTCTTTATGATTACAAGATTTTAAAGATACTTTTGTTGAAACTGATTTTGACTATTCTTCACAAGTACTTATAGTATCCCCTCAAGACTTATGAACTATAAAATACGATAATCCATATATAAATAGTTTTTTATTAAATTTTTTAAAAATAGTAAAATGAAATACCCTTATTTTAACAACATCTTTTTCTAGTATAAAAAATTTTTTTATATATTTAAAACAAGAGTTATCAAAAGAAAATATATCTTTACTAGCTCAAAATATATGAGCTTCTAAAACAAAAATAATACATTTTTTTACATCTTCTCCTAATAACTCAGTTATTATATGAACAGATAGTTTTTGGGAATGAATAGATATACCATGACAAGATTTAAAATATCTTATTATGCATAAATTCCCTTTTTTAAACCCACAAGATCCTGTTTTTTTAGCTAGATCAAGATTTTATAAAGATCCTTTTTTAGAATATTCTATACCAAAAACTATTATAAAAACAAAACAATGATTTTGAAGGCTTATAAGAACTAAAAATGATAAATGAATTTTTATTATATTAGATGATAGATTGTTTACCACTAAATGGTGAAAAGATATGTACTTATCTTTTCCAAAAGATTCAAAAATAAAACACATAAGCTCCCAGAGTTTTTTAGATTTGATTAAAGAAAAAATAAATTCTTAAAAAATCAAGTCTTTTTTTTGCAATAATTTTTAAATTATGATAAACTATTTTTGTAATTTAATTTTTAATTTAATATTTTATATGCCAGAAGAACAAAATAATAATGATTTAAATATTTTTAAAGAATTGTCTTGAGAATTGGATTTTTGAAAAGTTGAAGAAGAAAAAAAAGTACAAAAAAAAGATAAATTGTACTATGCGTCTTTATGAGCAAAAATATCTAATTATATTATGATTTTTTCTGTTTTTATTGCAATAACTGTATATTGATATGTATATATTCAAAAAAATGAAAATATGTTAAACTCTCCTTTTTTAGATACTATAAAACCTTTAATACAACAAGACTTAGAATCAGATTTGGATTTATGATCTTCAGTTTTTGCTTTACATAAATATTATTCTCAAAAAAATGAAGAACTAGAAAAAGAAATAACATCAAGTATCTCAAAAAATTTTATGTGAATTTATGAAATAAATAGTTTTAAAGATAGTAAAGAAGCAGTTTTTTTACAAACTACATATCCTTCTTCAAAAACAAAAACTTTAGAGATAATATCAGATTTTTTATCTATGAAAAATAAATTTTCACCAGAAGATAAACAAATAGTCTGTTATAATTTTAAGCTAGATAATAAAAATATTTTAGAAACTACTTGTGATTTTTATACTACAGATTTTTCAATTATTAGATCTTCAGATTTAAAAAGTTTTATTAAATGATCTCGATGAGCTTTATCAGCAAGTTTTATAAACTATATACAAAAAACACCTGAAAATAATTTTATACTAATAGAAAAACCAAAAGAGTTTTTAGTTGAAGAAAATGAAGAAAATCCACCTTATACAAAAAAAACTACTATAAAACTAAAATTAAAATATTCAAATATATGAAATAATTTATAATTTAATTCACAAATATGGATGAAATACAAATAAAAAGAAAAATTAAACAAAATACTTCCACTATTATACTAAATAGTGTTATAGTTTTAATAGCATTAGCTTTTTTATACAATTTTGTTTGAGCTTTTGATGAGATATCTTTAAAAAAAGAAGAAACAAAAACTATTATAGATAAATACAATAATACAAATTTAAATTGATTTACTTATGAAGATTTTAAAACAAAAAATACAAATCAATCTTTAAGTTTATTATTATGAAATGATAAAGATTGAAAAATGAAAAAATTTTATGAAGAAAATTTTAAAAAAAATGCTTCTTTTAAAGATTATAAAACCTTTTTAGAGTCTAAAGAAAAATTTTTAGCAGAACAATCTAATAAATTAGAAATAAAAAACAGAAATGAAAAAATATCAACACTTATACCAAATTATCAAGAATGAGTATATACTGATGGTAATTTAACAGATTTAGATTTTATATCTTATGTTGAAAGTATTACAAGAGGTTTTTCTCTTACAAATAAAACTTCAAATATATCTATAACTTCAGTATCACCAATAGATTATGACTCAAAAGACACATTATCTAGTCAAATTTTTTATATACCATTATCTTTAGAATTGAGTTGAGCTTCTAAAAATATAAAAGATTTTCTTCATTTTGCTAGAAATATATGACAAATAAATATAAAATGAAGTAGTTTTGATATAGATAATGATTGAAAAATAAGATTATCAAATATTTCTGATTTAAATTTTAAAAATAAATTTAATATCTATAATAACCCTATATTTTCTATAGAAAATATAGAAATACCAAAACTTTTTGATATAAATTCCTCTTCTTTAGATGAATACGATATAAAAGTAGAACTAAGATTCTATATTAAAGGTCTTCCTACATATAAAATAGAAAATGAAATAAAAAAAGTAGTGACATCATTTAAAGATTTAGAAAAAGATATAAAAACAAAGTTAAATGATAAAAATATATCTTCAGTTAAAAAAGAAAAAATAAAATCACTTAGTATTTACATGG